>JAPYOG010000195.1 GCA_028278785.1 Candidatus Poriferisocius anaerobius
GACGCGCCCAAAACGGCCCTGCTCAACCGGACTGCCCGGCTGCATGCAGTGTTCGGGGCGCTGCTGGCGGTCGGCTTGGCCATCTCGGCCTAGTGGTGTGTCTTGGGTTTGTTCGCGCGTGTCCTGCTAGGCATCGCCGCCCCTCGCGGCGTTGCCCCTCCTCGCCGTACGCTGGGAGTATGGCTGCGTCGGCGCGCCTTGCGAGGAACGCCGCTGCCGTCGCAATCCACGGCGCTAAACCCAAGACACACCACTAGTCAGGCGGGGCACTAGCGGCGCCGGGTGGCGGTGATTAGCTGGGCGATGCCGCCGGAGAGCAGCGAATGCCTCACCGCCTCGAAGCCGCGTTGGTCCAAGAGGCCGAGCATCTCCTCTGCGGGGGGCAGATAGGCCAGCGACTTGGGGAGGTACTCATAGGCAGCCCGATCCGACAGGAGCCCGCCTATTCTGGGGATCACCTTGCCGAAGTACACGCCATGTCCGAGGCGCATGATCGGGTGCGACGGCTCGGCCACCTCCAGCAGCGAGATCCGTCCCCCGGGGCGCACAACCCGGGCCAACTCGGAGAACAGGCTATCCAGATCCACCACGTTGCGCAGGGCGAACCCGCAGGTGACGCCGTCGGCGCTTTGGGGTTGGACCGGAAGGCACAGGGCGTCGCCCAGCACCATCGGGGCGCGCAGCCTGCCCGAGTCCCGGTGCTCCCGGGCCGTTCGGAGCATGCCGGCCGACAGGTCGAATCCCACGGCGTGCAACCCGGCGGCCTCCAGGTCTCGGCAAAGGTCCCCGGTGCCGCAGGCCAGGTCGAAAACCCGGGATCCCGATGGCAGACGCAGCTCCCGCACGGCCCGCCGCCGCCATCTCCGATCCATGCCGAACGTCAAAAGACGGTTGAGCAGGTCGTAGCGGGGGGCGATGGCGTCGAACATCGCCCGGACCGCGGCCACCTTGTCCTGGCCTTGGGGCAGAGGCGAGCCAGGTCTCATGCCACGGTCAGGCGGTAGGCCCTGTTGGTGGAGCGATGGGCGAACCCCAGGCGCCGGTAGGTGGCCACCGCGGGCTGGTTGTCGGATTCCACGTAGAGGAATCCCACGGTGAGCCCTTGGCGGGCCAGATGGTCGAGGCCGGCCAGCGTCATCGGCCTGCCCAGACCTTGGCCCCAGAAGTCGGGGTCGACCGCAATGGCGTAGATCTCACCGCTGGGCGGGGCCTCGTCGGGGTGGATCTTGGTCCAGCAGAAGCCGGCCAATCGGCCGCGCAGCTCATAGAGGCGGAAGCCCTCGGCGTCGAACCACCCTGCGGCCATGCGCTCCTCCAGATCGCCGGTCGTCATCCCCCCCTGCTCGGGGTGCCAGTGGAAGGCGCGGTTGTTCACCCGCAAGAAGTCGTCGTCGTCAGCGCCGGGCACGAAGGCCCTGGTGGCTATGGAAGAGCGGTCGGCGGGCAGGGGCCGCTGCATCCTCCACAGATCCCGGTAGGCGACGAAGCCGAGGTTGGCCGCAAACCGGTCGTCGCCGCCTTCGGCCCGCTCGATCCAAAGCTGCACCGAATCGCCGGCCTCGGCTTGGCTGAGCACGGTGCCGACCTGATCGGCTGCGCTGTCGTCGCGAGGCTGGTCGGCGCCCACGGTTATCGACCAGGCGAACGGCCCCTGATCGCACCGGGCAGATGTCAGCGTCACAGAAACCACGGTAGCGGCCCCGTGGCTCGATGCTCTGGTCGCTACCATGCCTGCGATGGGCAAGCCGCGCACACCCGGGGGTCGGGCCAGGCGAACCCACGAGCTGCTTGGCGAGGAATATCCCGAGGCGGTGTGCGAGCTGGACCACCAGGACCCGTTCCAGCTTTTGGTGGCCACCATCTTGTCAGCCCAGTGTACCGACAAGCGGGTGAACATGGTGACCCCCGATCTGTTCGCTGCCTATCCCACCCCTGAGGACCTGGCCGCAGCGCCCTTGGCCCATGTGGAGGAGCTGGTCCGCTCCACCGGGTTCTTCGCCACAAAGGCCCGCAACATCGTGGGCATGGCCCAAGAGCTGGTCCACCGCTTCGACGGCCGAGTGCCCGGCAAGATGTCCGACCTGGTGAGCCTTCCCGGCGTGGGCCGCAAGACCGCCAACGTGGTGCGCAGCGTGGCTCTGGGGCTTCCCGGCCTGCCGGTGGACACCCATGTGGCCCGCATCACCGGCCTGCTGGGCATCACCGAGCACAAAGACCCGGTGAAGATCGAGTTGGAGCTGAACCCCATGGTGCCCGCCGCCGAGCGGGGTGATTTCTCCATGCGGCTCATCTTCCACGGCCGCCGCGTCTGCATCGCCCGCCGCCCCCGCTGCCACGAGTGCGTGCTGGCCTGGTTCTGCCCGTCTGCTGGGGACTGATCCGGCGCCGGTCGGCCTCCCGGCGCGGTCTATGGCCCTGCGGCCAGGGCGGGCATGACCTTGTTCACCACCAACTCGAGCGTCTCCCAGCCGATGGCGGGGTCGATGCCGCCGCACAGGGGATGCAGGGTGGCCATCCCTTTGGAGCGGACCAACCCGATGCACTCGTCTGGGGTCAGCACCTCGAATTGCCCGGAGGCCTTGAGGTCGGCGATGCAGGTGGCTTCCACATGCCACACGGAGCGCTGGTCGGGGTATTGCCAGCTCGCGTAGGTCTGGGCGTCATGCAGCATGTTGGGGCCTATCCTGGCCCACAGCGCCTCGGGATCGTCTGCCACCAGCACGAGGCCGGGGCCGTGGGGGGCCATGGCGAATGCCCCCTCGAATCCGATCTCGGCAGCTTCGGCGTAGTAGAGGTCGATCAGCTCCTGGTCGCAGATGGGGGGCATGAAGGGCAGCCTCATCCGAGCCGCACGCTTGGCCGACGCCGGCGCCGAGCCGCCCACCATTATCAGGGGATGGGGCTGGGTTGCCGGCCTGGGGGTGACCCGGGCAGTTCGGCCCTGGTACTGGAACGGCTGCCCCGTCCACGCCTTCTGCATCACCGAGATGGCTTCCTCGGTGTCGCGACCCCGTCGGGTTCGGTCTTTGCCGAACATCTCGAACTCCGACTCCCGGTAGCCGAGCCCGGCGATCACAGCGAGGCGGCCCGGTGCCATCAAATCGATGGCGGCGATGTCCTCGGCCAGCCGGAGGGGGTCGTGGTAGGGCACCAGCAGGGCTGCGAGCGTACACATCAGGTTGTCGGTGGCGCCCAAAATGGCGGCTGAAATGGCCAACGGGGCCGACATGAACCCGTCCTCGGTGCCGTGGTGCTCGCTGATGATGGCACCGGCAAACCCCCGGGTGTCGGCCCATTTCACCATCTCCAGCATGCAGCGGTACTGCTCGGCGTGGGTGACGCCGGCGAAAGGCGGGATTCGGAGATCAAAGCGCAGATTGAACATCTCTACTCCTGGTGTCCTGAGTGGTTGATTTGTCGCATATTTGTTGTGTATTTGTTGCCTATGTGCGGTTTGGTGTCGAATGTTTGGCCAGCGGTTTTGTGCCGGGCGAGTTGCCTGTTTTTGCCTCTGGTTCCCCCGTGCTCGCCGGTTGCCTGGCACCCCCGTTGCTGTGCGGTTGCCCGGTGCTTGCTGTCCCGTGCTGCGGGCGGCGCGGCGTGGACATGGGCGGTGTGGGTTTGGGAGGTTTGTCAGTTTCGGAGTATGGGGTTGAGGTGTTCGGGCTGCCATGTGGTGGTTCCGGTGTTCGGGAACGCGTCGGGTGGCGGGGCGATTCGGTGCCGCCCGGTCCGCCGGTCGCGTGTCACCTGGTGGTGTTTGTCGTGGATGTCGTGGTGGCAGTCGTTGCACACGGTGACCAGGTTGGGATAATCGGTGCGTCCGCCGTTGCGCCAGTGCTCGATGTGGTGGGCGAAGCTGCGGTTGGCGTCGGCCCCGCAGCCCACGCAGGCT
>JAPYOG010000196.1 GCA_028278785.1 Candidatus Poriferisocius anaerobius
GCACACAGCCGACGGCACGCAGATCGGATGGGGCTCTGGCGACACGGGCGAGCTGAAGGTTCCCGACCGCATGTCCGGCTACACCTACCGCGTGTGGGGCAGGGCCGAATCATGGCAGAACGAGGACGGCACGACCGCAGGCCCGGGTCCCATCATCGACAAGATCGTGACATGCGGCACATCGGATTGCGGCGCCGGCGGACTGCTGTCCAAATGGAAGCTGCTGTTCAACCCGTTCACGCCCGCACACGAAGGGATTGGCGCATACCCCGTGCATCCGACAGCGGCAGGCGGCGGCACCGCTTTCGGCAGCGCGGCGCAGACATGGCTGGACTCGGAGTTCGGAAGCGACAAAGACCCCAACTGCTGCGCCGACGCAGCCGACGGCTCCGTAGGCGTCGGGCAGCGGGGCTGCTGCCTCATATGCACGAGACAGGTGTATTGGGACAGCGCGATTTTGGCCGCGGCCGATGCGATCGGATGCGAGGTCGTCCTATCCGAAGACATGAGCTCTGAGCAGGACTACGACGGCATGCGAGTGATCAACCCCTTCGAGGGAAGCCGTTCTGATTGCTGACTCACCCGCAAATGGGGGTCAGCGGCGGATGGGAACCGGGGGGATGTCGTCGGCCGGGTCGAACCCCAGGATCTGGGCGAAGAACGAGAGCTCGGCCTCGAGGGCGGCGGCGATGTTCTCGGCCCGGCGGAAGCCGTGCTGCTCCCCCTCGAACAGCAGATACGCCACCGGTATGGACCGCTGCTCCAGAGCGGCCACGATCATCTCGGCCTGGTTGGGGGGGACCACCTCGTCCTCTGAGCCCTGGAGCACGATCATGGGGGCGGCGAAGTCGTCCGCGAAGTGGATCGGCGAGCGGGCCCTGTACACCTCGGCTTCCTCTGGGTAGGGCCCCACCAGGCTGTCCATGTAGCGGGCCTCGAACTTGTGTGTGTCGGTGGCCAGCGCGGCCAGATCGGCGATGCCGTAGCGGCTGGCCCCCGCGGCGAACGCCTCGTGGAAGGCCAGCGCGCACAGGGCGGTGTAACCCCCGGCGCTGGCGCCCCGGATTATGAGCCGCTCGCCGTCCACCTCGCCAACGCTGGCAAGGTACCGGGCCGCGGCCACGCAGTCGTCCACGTCGCTTACCCCCCACTGGCCCCTGAGAGCCTCCCGGTAGGCGGTGCCGTAGCCGGTGCTGCCCCGGTAGTTCACGTCCACCACCGCGATCCCCCGGCTGGTCCAGTACTGGATGCCGAGCTGGAGCTGGCTGCGGGCCGCGCCGGTGGGGCCGCCGTGGCCCAGCACCAAAAGCGGGGGCCGCTCGCCGTCCGGAGCGCTCGCGGTGGTGTGGGCCGGCGGGTAGTACAGCCCGTGGGCCTCTGCGCCGCCGGTGGTGGGAAAGCTGACAGGGCGGGGGCTGGACAGGTATCCGGGATCAAGCGCCGCCCGACCCGGAGCGCGGACCACCTCATACGATCCGTCATCCACATCGATTCGCACCGCGGTGGGCGCCTGGGTCGGGGAGGCGACGATGGCGCAGATGGCATGGGGTCCGGCGGAACGGACGCTGGCATACGACGTCCAGGGCAGATCGAGCATCCGAGGCTCGGCGCCGTCGGGGGGAATCGCCCACATCTCGGCCAGCGACCCCCGCATTGCCGCCACCACCACGGTGTTGTCGTCGCACACCGCATAGCTGGGATCGTCGAACACCCAGGTCGGGCGGTGCGTCTCGGCATCGAGCTCGAATACGGGAACCAGGTCGGCGTCGCAGAGCCGATACAGGTTCCACCAGCCCTTGTGGTCGCTCACCACGTAGAGGCGGCCGTCGGGACCCCACTGCGGCTCTACCACCGAGCCGATGCCCGACACCGCGCAGCGGCCGTCCACCCACAGCTCGGTTTGGTCCCAGGGCATGTTGGGGTGGTTCCACTGGACCCAGGCCAGCCGCCGGCCGTCGGGGCTGGGCCGGGGCCAGCCGTAGAAGTCGGCCCCGGTAGCCACGACCTCGACCTCGGCCTCGCCAGAGCCGTCGCCGCCCAGCCGCACGATCTCGTTAGCCTCCTCGCCGCCGCTCTGTCGGGCGACGTGATGATCCTCTCGCACGCACACCGTGGCGTCCCCGTCGGCCCGGCCGTCGGCATAGCGCCAGCCGTGGGCGAAACCGGGCTCGGGCGACACCGGCCGGGCTTGACCGCCGGCCGCCACATGCCACAGGCGGCCGTCGGCGTCGTCGCAGGCGTACACCCCGTCGGCGCCGTCGGGCCACCACGCACCCCCGCCGTAGCTGTGGACCCGGGTCCGCACCGACGCCGCGGGCCACAGGTCGCTGCCATCGCACACCAACGCGTTGCGCCCCGACTCGGCAGGCCGCGACTCGCTCCACCACATCCGACCCCGCTGGCACCACAAGCTGACGGGCAGAGCGGCGTCGGCCGCCATCGAACGAGCCGATATGGGCGACGGCCAGCTGCCGCAGGGCAGCGTGCGGGACTCGTTCATCTCAACCGATCAGCCACCCAGCAGATCGGCGATCCGGCCGATGCCCTCGCCCAAGTCGTCGTCGCCGAGGGCGAACGACAGCCGGGCATAGCCGGCGCCGGCGAAGGCCTCGCCTGCCACGATGGCCACCTGCGCCTCGTCCAGGATCCAACCGGCCAGATCCGCGGTGGTCTGAGGCACGCCGGGCCGGCCCAGCACTCCCTCGAACGACGGAAAGGCGTAGAACGCCCCCTGGGGCGCCAGGCAGCTCACCCCGTCGATCCCGTTCAGCATCTCGTGCATGGCCCGACGGCGCCGGTCGAAGGCGGCCCGCATCTCGGCCACCGCGTCCAGCGGCCCGCTCACCGCGGCCAACGCCGCCATCTGGGCCACGTTGGACACATTCGACGTCTGGTGCGACTGCAAGCTGACCGCCGCCGCGGCCGCGTCGGGGGGCCCGATCAGCCAGCCCACCCGCCAGCCGGTCATGGCATAGGTCTTGGCCACGCCGTTCAACACCAAGCAGCGATCCGCGATCTCAGGCACCACTGCCGGCATGGAGCTGAACTCGTTGCCGTCGTAGGTGAGGTGCTCGTAGATCTCATCGGTGATCACCCACACATCGTGCTCGGCGGCCCATCGGCCGATGGCCTCCACCCGGTCTCGGGGATACACGGCGCCGGTCGGGTTCGACGGCGACACGAACACCAGCGCCTTGGTGCGGTCGGTGCGAGCCGCCTCGAGCCGCTCCACGGAGGCCATGAACCCGTCGTCGGCCGTGGTGGGCACTTCCACGCTCACCCCGCCGGCCAGGGCGATGGCCTCGGGATAGGTGGTCCAGTACGGCGCGGGCAACAGCACCTCGTCGCCCGGGTCCAACAGCACGGCGAACCCGTTGTACACCGCGTGCTTGCCGCCGTTGGTCACCACTGCCTGTGACGGCGCCACCTCGTAGCCCGAATCCCGCAACGTCTTGGCCGCGATGGCCTCTCGCAGCTCCGGCAGACCCCCTGCCGGGGAATAGCGGTGATTGCGGGGATCGTCCACCGCGGCTCTGGCCGCCTCCAGGATGGGCGCCGGGGTGGGAAAGTCGGGTTCTCCCGCGCCGAAGCTGATGACCGGCGCTCCCTGGGCCTTCAGAGCCTTGGCCTTGGCGTCCACCGCCAAGGTGGCCGAGGGGGAGATCGCGGAAATGCGCTGGGATATGCGAGCCATCAGCGCAGCTTGTCACACAGCTACCGGCAAGTGGGTGTTCAATTCGCGCTGGGGCGAATGGCACCGGTTGCCCGCTTGGCGCCGCGGGTTCAATCCGCGCTGGGGCGAGCGACGCCGGTTGCTCGCCCGGCGTAGGTATCGTGGAGCTTCATGAACAGCGTTGCCCAAACCCCCGCAATCACCATCCCCCCCGACCTGTTGCCCGAAGACGGCAGATTCGGCAGCGGGCCGTCCCGGGTGCGGCCTGAAGCTGCCGCCGCCCTCGCTGCGGCAGCCGACGACCTCCTCGGCACCAGCCATCGCAAGGCCACCGTGAAGAACGTGGTCCATCGCCTCCGGGCGGGGGTGGCCGACCTGTTCTCGCTGCCCGAGGGCTACGAGGTGGTGCTGGGCAACGGGGGCGCCACGGGGTTCTGGGATGCCGCTGTCTTCAACCTGATCGAGAACCGCAGCCAGCACCTGAGCTTCGGGGCGTTCTCGTCCAAGTTCGCCGCCGGGGTGGCCGCCGCCCCCCATCTGGAGGCGCCGGTGATCATCAGCTCCGATCCCGGCACCCATCCCGAGGCGGTGGCCGACCCAACGGTGGACGCCTACGCCCTGACCCACAACGAGACCTCCACCGGGGTGTCGATGGAGCTGCGCCGTCCCAGCGAGGACGGCCTCGTGCTGGTGGACGCCACCTCCGGCGCCGGCGGGCTGCGCTTCGACCCCGCAGAGACCGACGTCTACTACTTCGCGCCCCAGAAGTGCCTGGCCGCCGACGGCGGACTCTGGCTGGCCTGCTGCTCGCCAGCCGCGGTGGAACGCATCGAGCGGATCGCTGCGGGCGGTCGCTGGATCCCCCCGTTTTTGAACCTGTCCATTGCCCTCGGCAGCTCCCGCAAAGACGAGACCTACAACACCCCGGCGCTGGCCACCGTGTTCCTGGCGGTGTACCAGGTGGAGTGGATCAACGAGAGTGGCGGGCTGGAGTGGGCGGCCACCCGCTGCGACCAGTCGGCCGACATCATCTACACCTGGGCCGAGAGCCGCAGCTTCACGACCCCGTTTGTGTCCGACACCGCCATTCGCAGCCACGTGGTGGCCACCATCGACTTCGACGGGGTCTCGGCCGACGAGGTGGCCGCCGTGCTGCGTGCCAACGGGATTGTCGACGTGGAGTCGTATCGGGCTTTGGGCCGCAACCAGCTCCGGGTGGCCCTGTTCCCGGCCATCCCCCCCTCGGATATCGCCGCGCTGTGCGGCTGCATCGACTACGTGGTGGAGAGTCTCTAGCAGTGGATGCGGGGGCCGACACCACCGGGAAGCTGTTGGTGGCCACCCCGCTCATCGGCGATGGGAACTTCGAGCGGACCGTGGTGCTGATGCTGGCCCACCAGGAAGAAGGCGCCGCCGGTGTGGTGTTGAACCGCCCCTCGGGACTGCTGGTGAGCGATGCCCTCCCCCAGTGGGCCCCGCATCTGGCACCGCCGCCCACCATGTTCATCGGCGGCCCGGTGTCCAACGAGTCGGTAGTGGCCCTGGCCCGAGTACGACATGACCCCCACCAAGGGTGGTGGACCCCCGTGCTCGGCTTAGTAGGCACCCTCGACTTGGAAGCCGACGTCGACGAAGTGGCCGAGGCGGTGGACGGCGTCCGCCTGTTCGCCGGCTACGCCGGCTGGTCCCCAGGCCAGCTC
>JAPYOG010000197.1 GCA_028278785.1 Candidatus Poriferisocius anaerobius
GGATGCGAGCACTCCGGCCAGAGCGGCGCAGACGCCCGAAGCGACGTAGGCGAATGTCTGCACAGCGCCTACTCGTATCCCCACAAGCCGAGCCGCTTCCGGATTGCCTCCGATGGCGTAGAGAGCCCTCCCCAGCGTCGTGCGTGCCAGCGTTATTCCCAATATGACGGCCACTGCGGCGAAAACCCAAACGGTGAGCTTGGCCCCCAGCAATGTCTCAGTTCCCAGGGTCTTGTAGTCCCGGTCGGCAACGGAAACGATCAGGCCGCTGGTTGTGAGCAGGGCGATGCCGCGGAAGATGATGCTGGTGGAGAGCGTGCCAATGAAGGAGTTGATGCCGGTTGTCCTCATCACCAGCGAGTTGAAGAGCCCGAGCATCGCACCCGCGCCCACACCCGCAGCGACACCGAGCCACGGGTCGATGGAGGCGACTTTGGCGGCCACCACCGCGGCCAAGGCGAACACCGATCCAGTCGACAGGTCGAAGATCCCCGCGATTATGCAGAGGGTTACCCCGACAGCGATGAGGCCCAGCGGGGCTGCCTGGTCGAGGAGGTTGAGCCAGTTCCGCTTGGTGAGAAAACGGTCGTTTTGCGAAGCGACGGCAACGATGAGAAGGCCGTAGGCAACGACGATGCCGTAGCGGCTGAGGCCCTTAGTCGCCCAGTGCATGATTCTCGGAATCGGTCGCTTTTGGGCTGTCCGCGCCGAAAGCGACTGCCAGCAATGTCGTCTTGTCAGCTTCTTCGCCTTTGAACTCCCCGACAAGGCGGCCCTCTCGGAACACATAGATTCGGTGGGCCACAGCCAAGGCCTCGTCGAAATCAGACGTGACGAGCAACACGCTCATTCCCTCTTCGGCCAGATCTGAGATCACATTGTGGATCTGGGTGGTCGAGACGATGTCCACCCCGCGGGTGGGCTCGTCGATGAGAAAGAGCCGAGGCGGCCTGACCAGCCATCGGGCTATCAGGGTCTTTTGCTGGTTTCCCCCTGACAGCGTGGTGATGGGCTGGCTCAGGGATTGGGCTTGGACATCGACGCGGCGGGCCGCATCAGAGCTGCGGTCGCGAAGAGGGCCCTTCAGGAGCCAGCCGAACCGGCTGGCCCGGTCCATGTGCGCGATCGTGATGTTGACGTCCGCGCCCAGTGCATGGAACAGCCCGTCGGTCTGACGCGACTCCGAAATGAACGCCAACCCGCTTCGCTTGGCTGAGCGAGGGCTGCGGAAGCGCCGGGGAGCTCCATCAAGCAACAGCAAGCCCCCGGTTGGCTGATCCGCGCCGTACACGGTTCGAAGGAACTCTGTGCGACCCGATCCCACCAGCCCGACGATTGCGACGATCTCTCCATCGTTGACCGTCAAGCTGATGTCCTCGAACCCCTGGCCTGCAAGGTCTTTGGTCTCAAGTCTCGTCGTGCTCCCAGCGGGCGGCTTGTCCTGACGGGAGGTGAAGTGCTCGACACCCGGAGAGCCAACCATCTGCTCCACGAGATCGCCCCCGGTGAGTCCGTCTGTCGGTGCGGTCATAACCACACGACCATCGCGCATCACTGTCACGACATCGCTAACTCGCAGGACTTCCGAGAGGAAGTGAGTCACCAGCACGACAGCCACGCCATCGGACGCGAGGCCTTTCAAGATCTCATAGAGGCGCTCGGCTTCTGGCACTGACAGGCTAGACCTCGGCTCATCGAAGACAACCAGGCGGGCGTTGCGGGCGATTGCCCGCAATATCTCGGCTTTCTGGCGGTCTGACTGGGACAGCGTCCAGAGCACTGCTTGCGGGTCGAGTTCAAACCCCGAGTCTTCGATGAGGCTGCGGGCTCGGCAGAACATCTCGTCGGAATCGAAAAAGCCCCCACGCGAGGGCAATCGGCCCAACAGCAGGTTCTCCGCAACGGTGAGCGGCGGTACCAGCGACAGTTCTTGGGCCACCATGGTCGCCCCGGCTTCCAGGGCTGCCCGCGGCGACCCGAAAACCGTTGGCGCTCCTTCCACTTCTATGTGCCCGCGATCGGGGCTGAGAGCCCCGCAGAGCATCTTGGCCAACGTGGACTTTCCGGCGCCGTTTTGGCCTACCAGTCCGTGAATCTGCCCACGGTGGAAGGCGACGTCGGCGGAGTCCACGCCGCGGACTCCGCCGAACGTCTTTGTCAACCCGACTGCCGAGAGGAAAGCCGGGGAGGGAAAGCGGCTTTCATCGTCCCGCCGTGCCGGGTTGACGGTTCCCTTGTCTAGGTGTCCCACTGTCCTTCGAAGTCGCCGATGACCTCTGCCGTTCCCTTGACGTTGGGCACAAGCGTGGTCGTGTCGAACGAGCTTGGCGGGTTGCCGCCAGTAGCCGCCTCTACCGCCAGCTCGAAGGCGGTGCGGCCCGCATCCCGCTCGGCATCCAAGAACACAGCATGCCAGCGGCCTTCGCGCACCGCATCTACTGCCTGGCGCGGGCTTCCGTTCCCAATCAGCTTGACGCTGACCCCGGCATCGCCGGCGGCCTGCTCGGCGCCGAGGATCGCTTGGGCAGAGCCGACCATCACATGGACATCGCTGTGGGCGACGAACACGTCTTGGGCAGCGCTCAAGCCGGTGTCGGGCAGATATCCGCCTTCCACGCTGGCAATCAACTCGACGCCTCCCGCGGCCTCGATAGTTGAGTGGAACGCATCTGTGCGGGCCACGTCCAAGGGCAGCGCTCGGAACCCTTCCAGGTAGACGACATTGCAGGGGTCGACGTCTTCGCATGCCTCAATCGCCATCTCCGCCAAGATCACCCCGTTGTCGACGGGCGCGGCCCCGACGAAGATGAGGCCCTCAACCTGGGGCTCGATGGTGCTGTAGTCGGTGCCTATCGGGGTGAACTCTCCCACAACGGGGATCCCAGCCTCCAGCGCCTCCTCAATGACCGGCACGACGGCGTTTCCGTCGTTGGCCTGGACGATGAAGGCATCCCAGTCGCCGGCGGTAATGGCATCTTGGATTTGGGAGATCTGCGTGTTGGCGTCGAATACCGGGTCGAAGAACTCCACCTCCGCGCCGATCTCAGCCGCCCCCTCCTGTATGCCGGCCCAAGTTGCCTGGGCGAATCCGTTGGCGGCGGCGAAACCGAAGAACGCAACGCGCAATGGCTCCTCCGGCTCGGGCTCAGGCTCAGGCTCGGATGCCGGCTCGGGCTCAGGCTCAGGCTCAACCGCCGGCTCGGGCTCAAGCTCAACCGCCGACTCGGGCTCAGCAGCGGGCTCGGCTTGGGACGGCTGTTCTTCGGCCGGCGCCGAGGAGTCGTCGTCGTTGCCGCAAGCCGCGGCTGCTAAGCCCAGTGTCAGCAGAAGCGCCATCAGCCGGAGAAATATCTTGTTCATTTTGTCCTCCTCCTTTGGATAGACACCCTTGTTGGGAGCATTGGGACGATTCGCACGCGCCAGGCTGCCGCCAGCTCACTCATGCGAATCTTGATCGGGCCCTTGTTCAAGGCCATAGATCTGGCGGGCTGCACCGGGGCTGATAACCCCGTCGGCAACGTCGGCTCTGACGGCGTCGCGATCCCTTGCTAAAGGTTCGCCGAAACCCCCGCCGCCGCCTGTCTTCGTGCGCACGACATCGCCCTTGGACAGGCGCACATTGGCGCACTTCAAGAGGTGGCGCTCGTCGGGGCGACCGGGATTGAGGACGACGTCGGGAGGCTGAGCAGCCCATCCGCCCGCCAATCCCCAGGCCGGGGTGCAGCTTCGCTCGAACCAGGTGGACATCGATGCGTCCTCGAGGATCTCGAACTCCCGCTCAACCCCCACC
>JAPYOG010000198.1 GCA_028278785.1 Candidatus Poriferisocius anaerobius
GTTGGGGAAGGTGCCGTCCAACTCGGGGTGCAGATGGTCGAGCGTGAAGGGCAATCCGTCGAACACCGCGGGCAGCACCAGGCCCCCCATGCCGTTGGCGGTGTCGGCTACCACCAGCAGCGGGGCCAAGGCGTCTGGATCCACGAGGGAGCGAACGTGGGCCACGTATCCGCTCAGCAGATCGCGGCTGGTGCGGATGCCCCTGGTGGGCGCAGGGTCGGGTCCGGAGATGGCCATGGACTTGATGGCCTCCAAGCCGGTGTCAGAGCTGATCGGCGCGGCCCCGGCCCCGCACATCTTGATCCCGTTGTGGCCGGCGGGGTTGTGGGATGCGGTGAACACCGCCCCCGGGAGCTTGAAGCGCCCCGAGCCGAAATAGAGCATGTCGGTGGCACACAGCCCCACGTCCACCACGTCGACGCCGTGTTCCATGGCGCCCTCGCCGAAAGCCTCGGCGAATTCCTCGCCCTCGGGCCGCATGTCCCGCCCGACCAGCACAGCGCGCTCCCCTGAAGAGGCCGCGAAGCGGGCAAAGGCCCCGCCGATGGCCCGGGCGCCGTCGGCGTCGATCTGGTCGCCCACGGTGCCCCGCACATCGTAGGCCTTGAAAATGGCGTGATAGTCGGTGGTCATTTTCAACTCGTCGATGCTGTGTCCTTTGAGACCAAGCGGGCGGAATTGCCCAGCCGGCCGGTGGCGCAGCCGCCGGGTGGTGCCCACTCGTTGCCAACAGTCTTCCAAAATCGGCTAGAACTGTTGAGGCGCAAGACCAAAAAGGGGGGCGACAGTGGCAGATCTGATCAACTTCGACAACAAGAGGGTGCTGGTAGTTGGCGGCGCCACCGGCATGGGGGCGGCTGCGGCTCAGAGGGCCGCAGCGCTAGGCGCCCACACCATCATTATGGACGTTGCCGAGGTGTCCTACGAGTGCGGGCAGTACATCAACATCAACCTGGTCGACCAGGCCAGCGTGGATGCGGCCGCTGAGGCCGTCGACGGGCCATTGCATGCGGTGCTGGCCTGTGCGGGGGTGGCCGACGGCACTCCCAACATCATGCTGATCAACTTCACGTCGCAGCGCCACCTGGTGGAGGCTCTGGTCGGGAACGGGAAGCTGGGTCGGGGCGGCTCGGTGGGCTTCATCTCCTCCAACGCCGGGATGGGCTGGATGAGCAACCTGGAGCAGGTGCGGGACTTTCTGGACACCCCTGACTGGGACACCGCCGCGGCGTGGGTAGACGAGCACGAGGGCACCGACACTTACACGTTCAGCAAGCAGGCCGTGAACGCGTATGTGGCCCTCCAGGCGTTCCCCCTGCTGCAAAAGGGCATCCGGGTCAACGCCATAATGCCCGGTCCCACCGACACGCCCTTGGCCCGGGCCAACGCCGAACTGTGGCTCGGGTTCGGGTCCGGCTACCGGGAGGCTGCCGGCGTGCCCACCCTGGTTCCCCAGCAGATGGGCGACACGCTGCTGTTTTTGACGAGCGACGCGGCCAGCGGCATCAACGGGATCAGCCTGCTGGTGGATCAGGGCCATACCAGCGCCTCTGTTCTGGACGTCTGGGACGATCCGTATGTCAAGGTCATGGCCGGCATGATCGAGTTCGACCCGGCCATGTTCGGGATCGATGAGTGAGCAATCTGGGCCGATGAGCCGGGAACTGCCCGACATCCTGCGGCTCACCGAGGCCGGCGAGCATCGCTACCGCGTGTTCCAGCCGGCCGAGTCGGCTGAGGGGCGCGACGTTGTGTTCAGCGGGCAGCTCATGGCCCAGATGATGATGGCGTCGGACAGGCGAGCCGGCGGCGCCAAAGACATCCGCTCTGTCCATGCCGTCTTCGCCCGGGCGGGCACATACGCCCTGCCCATCGAGCTCGACGTGGACTCCATGTCCGCGGGTCGAACGTGGGCCAGCGATTCGGTGACCGCCACCCAGGGCGACAGGCTGCTCAGTCGGGCGCTGGTCTTGATGAACACAGTCGATGAGGACTTGATGCGCCACGAACCGGCCATGCCCGATGTGGCCGGTCCCGCAGGGCTGGATCCCGGCGACGCCTTCGTGTTCCCAGGCGCCGAGTGGCGGCCGGTGCCCGGCCGACCGGAGATAGACGGCGTGCCCGTGGAGCGGGCCTGGCACCGCTACGAGCCAGGAGCGGACTCGCAGGCCGCCAACTGCGGTATTGCCGGATGGGCCACTTGCGGCAACATCATCGGGCTGTCCATGCGCCCTCACCCCGATCTGGCCCGCATCGAGGAGGCCCACCGCACCCTGTCCACCGGGGTGATCGCCCACACCCTCCACTTCTTGGACCACCTCGACGTGTCGCAGTGGCTGCTCTTCCAGGCGCTGGGCGCCAAAGCCGCCAACGGCCGGGTCTACGGCGAGGGCCAGGTGTTCACCGCCGAGGGCCGGCTGGTAGCCGCCTTCCAGCAGGACTCCATGGCCAAGGCCGCCCCTGCCCCCCTAGATCCCTCCCGCTCGATGTAGGGGCGCCAGCCCCGCGGCGCTCGAGGCCCCGAGAGTTCTCTGTCCGAGCGGCTCAGGGGGTTTTGGCGAGGTCGGCGAGGCGGGAGCGGAACTCGGCGATGCTGCCCATTTTGATGTCCTCGTAGCCGCGCACGATGTCGGCGGCTTCTGCTACAGCCCGGGCGGTTTGGAGATGCTCTTGCGTGGTGGCGCCGTTGGCCGCGTGGCGCAGCGCAGCGAGGTACTCGTCGGGCAGGCGGCGCTCTTCGCGGCGCACCTTGGTTAGGCCGAAGGGGTCCAGGGGGGTGCCCCGGAGGCGCTTGCCCTTGGCCAGCAGCGCCATCACGGGCCGCCAGCGTCCCGTCGGCAAGGCGATCTTCTTCTTGTAGCCCAGAGCCCTCAACAAGGGTGGGTGCAGAAGCCAGGCCAGCCGGTCCCCCGGCTCGGCGGCGTCCGCTGCCGGGGCGTGGCCGTCGGGGTCGAGCAGCAGGCGGGCAACCTCGTATTCGTCCTTGTAGGCGGTGAGTTTGAACAGCCCGGCGGCCACCGCGGCAGCCAGGGCGGTGGCGCCGGGGTGTACCCGCCGCTCCACCTCGGCGAATTCGGCCACTGCATCGAGATAGCGCCCCGCGAGAGCCCGGTTCTGAAAGCGCACCAGTTCGGCGCTGAACAGCTCCAGAGAAGCGGCCAAAACTGTGTCGCCGCTGGACAGCTTGTCTATGCGCCTGCTCAGCGCCGGGTCCAGCACGCCCCGGTTGTCGCCACCCGGCATCCGGGCGCCGTCGGGCATCCGAGCGCCACCCGGCATCCGAGCCTCGTCGCCTGCTGGCGCTGCCGGCCGCCCGGCGGCGGCATCCACCATGGCCCGGTCGGCCGCCCACCAGCGGCCCCAGCGAAACGCGGAGGTGTTCGTGTCCACGGCCACTCCGTTGAGCTCTATGGCGGCCTCCAGCGCTTTCGGCGTCACCGGCAAAAGCCCGGTTTGCACGGCAACGCCCACCACGAAGATGTTGGCGCCCACCGCATCGCCCATCAGCGCTCGGACCAGGTCGGACGCGTCCGCCCAGTACTGGGCGTCGGGCCGGGTCTCGGCCTGCACCCGCTCCAGCAATTCGCGCCCCGTGGGCATGTCTGTCTCCGGGTGGGCGGTCTTGGCGCCGGGGGGGACCACGTCGAGCGAGCCCACCACAGCAGTGCGGGCGGCATCGGCCGCGTCCAGGCCGGTGGCCGAGGCCGCCACCAGCAGGTCGAAGGCCAGCAGAAGGTCGGCTTGGCGGCCGGCGAGCCGACTGCTGCCCTGGCGCCCCTCGCGGGTGATGCGCAGATCGCTCACCACCGGCCCGGCTTTTTGCGACAGGCCGATTTGGTCGAGACCCTGCACGTTCGATCCGTCGAGCATGGCCGCAGTGCCTATGATCTGGCCGGTGGTCACCACCCCGGTGCCGCCGATGCCGGTGATTCGGATGTTCACATCGTCAT
>JAPYOG010000199.1 GCA_028278785.1 Candidatus Poriferisocius anaerobius
CGGCGGTACGGGGGCGGAAGGTGCGCCGTATCGGCTTTCCCATCCAGTCCAAGATGATGGCCAAAGTGGCCAGCGACAGCATGATCAGCAAGAAGACGAAGAAGGCGGCAACCGTGGACATAGCGGAGTGGGGTTGATTCTATTTCAGCGTCCGCGGGAACCGGGCTTGCCGGGGCTCAGGGCAGGCGGGCCAATAGGGCGAGCAGCAGGTCGTAGAAGCCGTCGGCGTCCACTTCGGTGATGTACTGGCAGTTGGGCGGTCGGTCGGTGACGCCCCACCAGTCCACCACGGTCATGCCCAGGGTGAGGGAGGATTCGGCCTCCACCTCCACGTTGCAGTGACGCCCCCGGTAGAGGTCGGGGCGCAGCAGGTAGGCGATCACGTTGGGATCGTGCAGGGGTCCGCCCGACATGCCGTATTTGTCGATGTCGAAGCGTTCATAGAAGTCCAGCATCCCAGCCGCCGCCTCGCCCGCGGCGGTGCCGAGAGCTCGCACCCGGTCGATCCAAGACCGGGGCATGAGCGCCTTGTGGGTCGCATCCAGGGGCAGCATGGTCACCGGCGCCCCGCAGCGGAGCACCGTCTGGGCGGCGTCGGGGTCGACGAACACGTTGAACTCGGCTGCGGGAGTGGTGTTGCCGCCCCCGAAGAACCCGCCGCCCATGCACACGATCTCCTTGATGCTGCGGGCTGCTTGCGGGTTGGCTTCCAAAACGGCGGCCACGTTGGTCATCGGCCCCACCGGGCAGATCGTGATCTCCCGCTCTCCGGCGGCTGAAAGCGTCTCAGCCATCCAGTCCACCGCGTGCTGGGGCTGAAGGGCGGTGGTGGGCTCGGGCAGCTCGGCGCCATCGATGCCTGTGCTGCCGTGGACATGCTCGGCGGTGACCAGCTCCCGGCGCACAGGGCGGTCGCAGCCCGCGAACACTGGAACATCGGGGCGACCGGCCAGCTCGCAGATCATGCGGGCGTTGCGGGCGGTCAGCTCCAGGGGGACGTTCCCGGCCACCGCGGTCACGCCCAGCACTTCGAGCTCGGGAGCGGCCAACGCGGCCAGGATGGCGATGGCATCGTCTTGGCCGGGGTCGGTGTCGAGGATGATCGGCCGGGGGCCGCTGTCGGAACCCGGGATCATCGTTTCCGCCCTGCTCTGGCCTGCATGCGGGTCTGCCCGCTTCGAGGCGACGCACCCGGGATCACCGTTTCCGCCCTGCTCTGGCCTGGGCCGCCGCGTGGGCGGCCCGCTCTAATCCGTCATCCAGGGGCGCCAAGTCGAGGCTGCTGCCGGCATGGTCCAGTGCCCAGCCCAACAGCACGTCGGCCATCCAGGGGTTCTTGGGCAGCAGGGGGCCGTGCAGATATGTGCCCACCAGTCGTCCGGCCACTGCTCCCTCGCAGTCGTCGGCCCCGTTGTTGCCGCGGCCCTTGCGGAGTCGCCCCAGCGGTGTGCAGCCTCCTCCCAGATGCGTGCGCCCGGCGTGGTTCTCGTAGCCCACAACGGTGCGGGTCTCCCCGTTCAGGGTCACGTCCGCCACCACATCGCCGATGAGACGGTCGGGGTCTGCGATTGTGTCGGCATCCAGCAACCCGATGCCGGGGATGCGGCGGCCGTCCGCCGCGGTGTAGCCATGGCTCAGGAGCTGGTAGCCGCCGCAGACCCCGAGAACCACCGCGCCGTCGCCTGCGACGCGGTGCAGCAGGTCGGCCTTGCGGGCCAAGTCGCCGGCCGCTGCAAGCTGGTCGCGGTCTTGGCCGCCGCCCAGGTAGTAGAGGTGGCAGTCGGCGGGGAGGGGATCGCCGATTCCGGCCTCGACCACCTCCAGCGCCAGCCCCCGCCATTGCAGCCGCTGCCGGAACGCGGCGATGTTCCCCCGGTCGGCGTAGATGCCCATCAGGTCGGGATACAGGTGGCAGAGCCGCACAGCGGGTACGCCGCCGCTCACTGGTCCTCCCAGAAGGCGGGGGCAAGGCCCCGGCCGGCGAGAACCGCCCGGAGCTCCAAAAGCGCGGTGTAGGTGGGCAGCGCGTAGAGCTTGCCGGCTGGCCGGGCGGCCTCCAGAGCTGCGTCGAGGGCGGCGGGCACTCCGGGGACAACCGACAGCTTGCTGGAATCCACCCCGGCGTAGCGGAATCGCAGCGCCATGTCGTAGGCCCGGTCGCCGCCGACGGTGAGCGATGCCAGCCGGTCGCCGGCCAGGAGAAGCTCATAGTCCACATCCCAAATCCACGAAACGTCTTGGCCGTCGGCGGTGCGGTCGTTCAGCAGGACCAGCGCATGCAGGCTGCGGTCTTCCGGCTGCATGGCTTGCAGGTGCGTTGCCCCCGAGCCCGGTCCACGTGCTTGCAGGCTCTGGAGGCTGCGGTCTTCCAGCAGCATGGTGCGGAGGTTCTCATTGGCGCCGGCTGGGTTCTTGGCCAGCAGGGTGATCACATCGACAGCGCCGATCTGGATGCGCTCGGCCCGCCCGAAAGCAGCCTCCCGCTTGGCCATGGCCGGGCCGGTCACTTCGCCGTCCAAGCCGAGCGCCCATGCGGTTGCGGTGGCCGCGAGGGCGTTGTAGGAGTTGTGCATGCCGGGCAGGCGCAGAGACAGCTCCACGGCGCCTTCGGGCGTGGACATGGACAACCGCTGTCCGCCCAGGCCGTGAAGCTCCACGCGGGTGGCTCGAACGTCGGGCTGCACACGGCGCAAGCCGCACTCCGGGCACGACCACCGTCCCAAGTGCGCGATGGTCGCCAAGTCGTAGGCCAGCGGGACGCCGCAGCGTCGGCACCGGTTGGAATCGGCGGCATGGGGCAATCGGTCGCGCCCGGCCCGGGGGTCGTCTATCCCGTATGAAACCGTCTTGGGATGGGCGGCGGCGATCTCGGCCACTGCGGGATCGTCGGCGTTGTACACCACTGCGCACGACGGGTCGAGCCCCGCCACCGCCCTCTGCCAGCGGTCAGCCAAGTGCTCGAGCTCGCCGAACCTGTCGAGCTGGTCTCGGAACAGGTTCATCAAGGTCACCACCCGGGGCCGGGTCTGCTCTATCAGCTTCGGCAGCACAGCCTCGTCCGCCTCGAACAGGGCCACATCGGCGCCGTCGGCGTGGAGCAGAGCGGTGGCAACTCCCCGCTCCAAGTTGGCGCCGGCGGTGTTGGATGCCACTTTGGCGCCGCTGGCGTCGAGCGCGGCCCGGACGAGGCGGGCCGTGGTGGTCTTGCCATTGGTGCCAGACACCAGGACCACGCCGTTGGGAACGGCGAGGGCCATCTCGGCGGTGGCCTGGGGGCGCAACCTGGTCAGGATCAGGCCGGGAATGGAAGTGCCTCCGCCCTGCCCCAGCCGTTTGGACAGCCTTCCGGCGCCCCGAGCTGCACCGGCCACCAGTGCCCGGGGAAGCGGCGGCACCCTCATGGCCAGCGGTGCGTGCGGGGGATCAACCCCGCGTTGGACCGGGCTCGCTCCAGCGTGGCCGAGGCCACCTCCCGGGCCTTGTCGGCGCCGACGGCGAGCAGTCGGGCAATCTCCGCGGGGTCCGACGACAGCGCGTGGTATCGCTCCCGGACGGGGGACAGCAGCTCGATCACCGCGTCGGCGGCATCGGATTTGAGCGGGCCGTACTGGGAGTAATCCCCGGCCACCGATTCGGGAGGGCGGCCGCTGGCTGCGGCCAGGATCCCCAGGAGGTTGGACACCCCCGGTTTGGACTCCGGGTCGTAGCGGACATCGCCGTCGCTGTCGGTCACAGCCCGCTTGAACTTGCGGGCCACCGACTCGGGCTCCTCCAGCAGGCCGACCGTGCCGGGTGATTCCATCGACTTGGACATCTTGTCCTGGGGATTCTGGAGATCCATCACCCGGGCGCCGGCTTTGGGGATCACATGGGCGGGCACCACGAAGGTCTCACCGTAGCGGTGGTTGAAGCGTTCGGCGATATCGCGGCAGAGCTCTACGTGCTGGCGCTGATCGTCGCCCACCGGCACCAAGTCGGTGTCGTACAGCAAAATGTCGGCAGCCTGGAGCGCGGGATAGGTGAACAGCCCCGCCGATACGAATTCAGATCGGTCGGACTTGTCTTTGAACTGGGTCATGCGGCGCAGCTCCCCGAAACCCGCGGTGCATTCCATCAGCCAGGCCAGCTCGGCGTGCTCGCTCACCGCGCTCTGGGCGAACAGCGTGGACAGCTCGGGGTCGATTCCGGCCGAGAGAAGCAGCGCGGCGGTGGCCATGGTGTTGTCCCGCAGCTCAGCGGGGTCGGGGGCGGTGGTCAGTGCGTGGAGATCGACCACGCAGTAAACCCCTTGGTGGCTGTGCTGAAGGTCTGCCCAGTTGCGCACTGCCCCCAGGTAGTTGCCCAAGTGCATGCCCCCCGACGGTTGGATTCCCGAGAATGAACGAGCCACGTTGGCAAAAATACCGCTTGGGCACGCCAAAGGCTTTGCCCACAGCCGCTCAGACCCCGAAAAGCTCACGACCTGCGGGGGCGGGTTCTACACTTGACCGGTGACCAGCGAAGAGCGATCGGCGGTGCTCGAGGGGCGCTTCGAGGTGCGAACCGAGGTGTTCGAGGGGCCTTTCGACCTGTTGCTGCACCTCATTTTGCGCGAGGAGGTCGACCTCTACGAGATCAGGGTGGGCGATATCGTGGACTCCTACCTGGCCGAGCTCGACCGCATGGAGCATCTCAACTTGGAGGTGGCGACCGAGTTCCTTTTGATCGCCGCCACCCTGGTCCATCTCAAAAGCAGCCGTTTGCTGCCCCACAGCGAGTCGCTCGACATCGACGAAGAGCTGGCTTTGTGGTCGGAGCGCGACCTGCTGTTGGCTCGGCTGTTGGAATGCCAGACCTTCAAGGCGGCCTCTGCGGCCCTGGAGCGGTTGGCAGCGGCAGCCGGGAGGAGCATTCCCCGCAAAGCGGGTCCTGACGAGCGGTATCTGAATCTCGTGCCCGATTTCTTGGCCGGGGTCGGCCCCGAGGACGTCAAAGCGGCGTTCTTGCGGGCCACCGCTGTGCGGCCGATTCCTCGAGTGGACGTAACCCATGTGTCCGACATCCCCGTCAGCGTCGACGAGGTGGCCGCCGACCTGATAGGCCGGCTGCCGGCTATGGGAACGGTGGTCTTTCGAGACCTTACCGAGGATCTGCATACAGAAATCGAGGTGGTGGTCTACTTCCTGGCCGTGCTCGAGCTCTACAAGCGGGGCATGCTGGAAGTGTCGCAGGCCGCCAGCTTCGGCAGCATCGCCATCACCTGGGACTCCGATGCCCGCTATTGCGAGCCCCTCGCGGGAGTAGACGCCTATGACGGATGACAGCATGGAGGCCCGGCGAGCCGTGGAAGCCATCGTCATGGTGGCCGACGAGCCGGTTGCCCCGGGTCTGATAGCCCAGCTTGTCGAAATATCCATCGACCGGGTGGAGGCCGTGTGCGCCCGGCTTGCTGAGGAGTACCGGTCCGAGGAGCGGGGCTTCGAGCTCGTCAGGGTAGCCGGCGGCTACTGCTTTCGCAGCCATCCCGACGCAGAGTCCTATGTGAAGCGGTTCGTGGTCAGCGGCCAGAGCGCCCGCCTCTCGTCGGCGGCCCTGGAGACGCTTGCCATCGTGGCCTACAAGCAGCCCTTGTCGCGGGCCCAGGTGTCGGCCATCCGGGGGGTGAACGCCGAGGGGGCGATGCGCACGCTTCAGCAGCGGGGGCTGGTTCAGGAGATCGGAAGAGATCCTGGGCCGGGCAGCGCCCGCCTGTTCGCCACCACCCCGGCGTTTTTGCAGCGACTGGGCTTGGACTCGGTCGACGAACTGCCTCCGCTGGTGGATTTCGTGCCCGGCGCCGAGGTGATCGAGGCTCTGGAAGCCAGCTTGATGGCCGACAGCCGCCCGAATCCGATCCCAGAGCCAGAAGACGGCAGCAGTTCCCCGGCGCCAACCCACGGGCCAGAAGACGGCAGCGGCGGTGTTGTGGCGGTGTGAGCGGGGCGGAGCGGATTCAGAAGGTTCTGGCCGCGGCCGGGGTGGGCAGCCGCCGAGCGGTGGAGGAGATGGTGGCCGACGGCAGGATACGGGTCAACGGCCTGCCCGCCCGGTTGGGCCAGCGGATCGACCCTGAGCATGACACCGTGGAGGTGGACGAAGTCCCGGTGGGACTGCGGGCTGATCTGGTCTACTACCTGCTGAACAAGCTGCCTGGCGTGGTTGCCACTGCATCCGATCCCCAGGGGCGCCCCACCGTGGTGGATGCGGTTCCCGATGACCCACGGGTGTTTCCGGTGGGCCGGCTGGACGCCGCCAGCGAGGGGCTCCTGCTGCTCACCAACGACGGGGCACTCGCCCACCGGCTGACCCATCCGTCTTTCGGGGTGGACAAGGAGTATCTGGCCCACGTGGAGGGCCGTCCTCGCCGGGGGGCGCTGCGGCGGATGCGCGACGGGGTGGAATTGGAAGACGGCATGGCCCACGCGGTGGCGGTGTCGCTGCCCGAGCCGTCAGTCATCCGAATCGTGGTCCAAGAGGGCCGCAACCGCCTGATTCGGCGCATGTGCGAGGCCGTAGGCCATCCGGTGGTCCGCCTGGTCCGCACGCGGATCGGCCCGCTGGCCGACCGCAAGCTCCCTCCGGGCCATTGGCGACCGCTGAGCAGGAGCGAAGTGCGAGAGATGGAGCGCCACGCAAGCAGGCGCGCGGGCATCTGAGTTCACAGCCGAGTGCAAGGTGGGGGAGCATGGCCGGTACAGTTGCGAGCGTGAGCAGCGCTGTGCGCGCCCTGAGAGGCGCCACCACCGTTGATGCCGATACCGCCGAGCAGATTGAAGGGCGGGTTGTCGCCCTGCTCGAAGAGATGTTCAACCGCAACGGCATCCGCCACGACGACCTGATCAGCATCGTCTTCACCGCCACCCCGGACATAACCGCTTCCTTTCCCGCCGCCGCCGCCCGGATGTTCGGCCTGGGGGATGTGCCGCTGCTGTGCGCCCAGGAGCTGGACATCGACGGCGGGACGCCGCTGTGCCTGCGGGTGCTCATCCACCTGGCCACTGAGAAAGAACGCCATGAGCTGCACCATGTCTACCTTGAGGGCGCACAAGGCCTGCGCGACGATCTCCCCGAATGAGCGCGGCGCAACCGACGGCGGCGAACCCGGCATGGCGGCCGCAGACCGTCTCCCCCGCGTGAGCGCGGCGCAGCCGACGGCGGCCGGCACACCCCGCCGGGCGGCCATCGTGGGCACCGGTTTGATCGGGGGCTCCATCGGTTTGGGGCTGAGAGAGCAGGGCTGGTGGGTGGTGGGCGCCGACCAGGACGAGGCGGTGGCCGCGGAGGCTCTGCGCCGGGGCGCGCTCGATGCAGTCGGATCACCGGCCGGCGCCGACATCACGTTCGTTGCCACCCCGGTGGGCGCCGTCGGCGCCGAGGCTCGAAAGGCGTTGGCGTCCGGCGAGGGGCTGGTCACCGACGTGGGCAGCGTCAAGGCCCCGATCGTGGCCGAAGTGGGCGACCCCCGCTTCGTGGGCGGCCATCCTATGGCGGGCAGCGAGCAAGAAGGCGTGTCCGGCGCCCGGCCCGATCTGTTCCGCAACGCCGTGTGGGTGCTCACCCCCACCGACGAGACCGACGACGATGCCTTGGTGAAAATCCGTTCGGCGGTAGCCTCCCTGGGGGCCGATGTGGTGTCGCTTGCCCCCTGGCGCCACGACGCCCTGGTTGCGGTGGTATCGCATGTGCCCCATCTCACGGCGGCCACCCTCATGGCTCTGGCCGACGAGCGCTCTGAGGAGCACCGGGCGATGCTGCGGCTGGCCGCTGGGGGGTTCCGGGACATGACCCGCATCGCCTCCGGGCATCCCGGCATCTGGCCTGACATCTGCCAGGAGAACGCCGATGCCATCTGCTCGGTGCTCGACCGGTTCATCGGTTCGCTGGCTGAAGTGCGGGCTCTCGTGGCCGAGGGCAACCGGGCCGGCCTGCTGGAGTTGCTGGAGCAGGCTCGAAATGCCAGGGCACATCTCCCGTATGGGCTCGATCGCGACGAGTCGCTTACGGAGGTCAGGGTCCCGGTGTTCGACCGACCCGGCGAATTGGCTCGAATCACCAGCTTGACCACCGAAATCGGGGTCAACATCTACGACCTGGAGATCGCCCACTCGGTGGAGGGGGCGCGGGGCGTGGCCATCGTGGTGGTCAGCCGTGGGGCCGCGGCGAGCCTGCTGGATGCCCTGCGGGAGCAGGGCTACACCCCGTCGGCAAGATCACTCTCGTGAGCGCGCCGCGAAGCAATCGAGGCGTCGGGGAGTTGCTGTGAGCGCGCTCACCGTCAGCGGACCCCTTCGCTTCTCGGGCCGATTGCAGGTTCCAGGGGACAAGTCGATCTCCCATCGGGCGCTGATGATCGCCGCTTTGGGGCGCCGCCCGTGTGCCATCCGGGGTCTGTCCGATGGCCAAGACGTCGTCCACACCCGCCGGGCAGTCGAGGCCCTCGGCGCCCGAGTCGAGGATCGCGGGGCACATGGCGTGATCGTCACCGGCGGGCTGGCCGGGGCCCGGGGGGCCATCTATCTCGGCAATTCGGGCACCGGCATCCGGCTGCTCACCGGCTTGGTGGCCGGACGCGGCTTCACCACTGTCTTGGACGGGGATGACTCCGTCCGCCGCCGTCCGATGGACCGCATCATCGACCCGCTGTCGGCCATGGGAGCATCGGTGCGGGGCTGCGGCCAAAGCGCCTCTTTGGCGCCTTTGAGAATCGAGGGGCGCCCGCTTCGGGGCATCGAC
The DNA here is from genome assembly GCA_028278785.1 of Candidatus Poriferisocius anaerobius. Taxonomy (GTDB): domain Bacteria; phylum Actinomycetota; class Acidimicrobiia; order Acidimicrobiales; family Bin134; genus Poriferisocius; species Poriferisocius anaerobius. The sequence continues at coordinate 8,752 of JAPYOG010000199.1, forward strand.
TACACCCTTCCCGTAGCCTCGACACAGGTGAAGAGCGCAGTTCTGTTGGCGGCGCTCGCCGCTGAAGGTCCGACCACGGTTCGCGAGCCGGCGCCCACCCGTATACACACCGAGGAGATGCTGGCCGAAGCCGGGGTGAGGGTGGAGCGCAGGGGCGGCTCGGTCACGGTCTGGCCCGGCGAGGTGTCGCCGCCCGACATAGACGTTCCCGGCGACCCTTCGCAGGCCGCATTCTGGCTGGTGGGCGCTGTCCTGGCCCCAGACAGCGATCTGACGGCCGGCAGCGTATACCTGGGGCAAGCACGGGGAGGGTTCGTGGACGTGCTGCGCCGAATGGGGGCGGACATCGCCGTCGACCCGGCCACAGGCGACATCCGAGCCCGCTCCAGCCGGCTGACGTGTACTCGGGTGGCCCCGGAGGAGCTGCCGGGATGCATCGACGAGGTTCCCATTCTGGCGGTGGCCGCCGCCGCTGCCGAGGGGACCACGGTGTTCGAGGGAATCGGCGAGCTGCGCGTGAAAGAAAGCGACCGGGTTGCCGCCATCGTCGAGATGCTCGGCGCCCTCGGGGTGCAAAGCCGGGTCGAAGGCCAGACGCTGACGGTTGTCGGCGCCGGCGCCGCCCGGGGTTTCACCGGCGGCACGTTGGACTCTCGGGGCGACCATCGGATGGCCATGGCCGCAGCCATCGCCGGCGCGGTAAGTTCGGGCGCGGTGACCGTGGAAGCTTGCGAGGCGATTGCCACCAGCTATCCGGGCTTTGCCCGCGACCTGGCCCGCAGCACAGGATGGACCCCGTGAGCCAGGATGGACGCCATGAACCAGGGATGGACGCCGTGAGCGCTGAGGGGGTACGGGTCATCGCCATCGACGGCCCGGCTGGATCGGGCAAATCGACGGTGGCCAGGCGGTTGGCCGAGCGTTTGGGACTGGAGTACCTCGACACTGGGGCCATGTACCGGTCGGTGGCTTTCGCCGCCATGGCCCGGGAAGTCGATCTGGCCGATTCCGAGGCCGTCGTGGAGTTGGCCCGAACCAGCGACATCCGGGTGGAGGACACATCGGTCATCGTCGACGGGGTGGACGCCACCACCCAGATCAGGGGCCCGGAGGTGACCCGGTCGGTGAGCACGGTGGCGGCCATCTCCGGGGTGCGCGAAATGCTGCGGGTGCGCCAGAGGGCCTGGGTGATGGAACGCGGCGGCGGGGTGCTGGAAGGCCGCGACATCGGCACGGTGGTGTTCCCCGATGCTGACCTGAAGGTTTATCTCAGCGCGTCAGCGCATGTGCGGGCGGCGCGTCGAGCAGGGGAGGTGAGCGCTCTGGACTATGAGACGGTGGCCGCCGACCTGGCCGCCCGAGACGCCGCCGACTCCAGCCGCCAGCACGACCCGCTTGCCCAGGCCCCCGACGCAGTGCATATCGACACCACCGACCTCTCCGTCGATGAGGTGGTGGACGACCTGATCGCCCGGCTGGGCTGACCGAGCAGTGGAACACGGCGACCGGCTCCGTCCCCAGAACTTGGAGGCCAAAGGGCGAGTAGCCGCAGTCGTGTCCCACTTCTTTGTCCAGCGGCTGGCCCGAGCGGTGTTCGGGCTCTATTTCCGGTGCTACACGCGGGGGCGGCGCAACCTGCCCGCGAAGGGCGGGGCGATCATCGCTCCCACCCATCGCTCCAACCTCGATACCCCGATGATCGGAGCTTCGGCCGGCCGGCCGCTGCGCTATTTCGCCAAGAGCGGCTTGTTCCGCGGCCCGGTCACCACATGGCTTCTCGTGGCCTTGGGGGCGTTTCCGGTGAGGAGGGGCATCGCTGACCGCAGCGCTTTGAAGGCGGCGTTGTCGGTGCTGGAGGCCGGCCGGCCGCTGGTGATGTTTCCCGAAGGGGAGCGCAAGTCGGGAACCCGTGTTTTTCCGCTGCTTGACGGGGTGGCGTGGCTGGCGGCCAAGGCGCGGGTTCCGGTGGTGCCGGTGGTCATCGGGGGAACCGAGAGGGCCATGGGCATCGGGGCGCGTTTTCCCCGCCCGAGCACCATTCGGATCGTATGGGGCGAGCCGCTGGCGCCGCCCCCGGTCGACCACCAAGGACGCATAAGCCGAGAAGCCCTCAGCGCATATTCCGAGGAGTTGCGCGAGGTGCTCCAGCGCATGTTCGACGATGTTCAACGGGAGTTGGGCATTCCCGTGTGAATCCCCGGCGGCGGCCGCCTATTCGGCTTCCTCTGCCTCGCCTGCTTGCCCGGCTATCTGCTCGACGCGTCGCCGGCCATCAGGTCGTCAAGCACGTCGCTGGCCGCTACTTTGCGGTCGAGGATCGGGGTTGGCGACGGGGGGCCTCCCAGGCTGAAAGAGGCCAGCGACCCTGAGGCCTCGATCAAGTCGCGGAGGTTGCGGGGCGGTGGGAAGTACTCGTCCTCGTCGGTGATCGAAATCTCCTCTATGCCGCCGACCGGATTGAGACGATCCAGCACCTCGTTGATCAGCTCTTCGGGCGCTGAGGCGCCGGCGGTCAGCCCCACGATGCCGGAGAGGTCTTGGGGCAGCTCAGAGGCCCGGTTCACCCTGTACACATGCTCGCAGCCCAGCTCCCGGGCGAGCTTCTCCAACGCCTGGGTGTTGGATGAGTTGGCCGAGCCGACGATGACAACGGCGTTGCACTGCTCGACGATGGCGGTCAGCGCGGCCTGGCGATTGGTGGTGGCGAAGCACAGGTCGCTGCGCCCCGGCGTCCACATGCCGGGGAAGCGGTCGCGTGCGGCATGCATCACCCCCTCCCAGTCTCGGTGCGACAGGGTTGTCTGTGCCAGCAGCGCCACCGGCTCCTCGAAGTCGGGGAGCGACTCCACATCGTCGATGCTCTCCACCGGGTGGATGGCCTGCGGCGCCACCGCCATCGTGCCCACGGCCTCCTCGTGGTCTTCGTGGCCCACGTACACGATGCGGTAGCCCTTGCCGGCCCGCACCTTGACCTCGTGGTGTACTTTGGTAACCAGCGGGCACACTGCGTCCACCATGTAGTTGGCCCGCTCGGTTGCGGTGGCCACCACCTCGGGCGCTGAGCCGTGGGCCGACAGCATGATCGGATGTCCCGAGGGCACCTCGGAGATGTCGTCCACGAACACCACGCCAGCTTGTTCAAAACGGCGAACCACCAGTTTGTTGTGGACGATCTCGTGATAGCAGTACACCGGCCCGTCGAAGGTTCGGACCAGCCAGGCCAGCGCTTTGATGGCCATCTCCACCCCGGCGCAGAATCCCCGTGGGGACGCCAAGACCACCTTTTCCACCCTCATGCGCTCTCCGCGTTCATGTCTTCTCCGTGTTCACGCGTTCTCCACCCTCGTGCGTTCTCCATGTTCGTTTAGCCAATTTAGCGGTCGGCTGCGCCCGCTTCGGCCTCGTATCATCTCTGCCATGTCCGCGCCTCGGGTAAAAGCGGTTGCCGAAGGGTCGGCGGCTCAGCGGTTCGGCCTGAGAGCCGGCGACGAGCTGTTGGCCGTGAACGGCTGTGCTCCCAGAGACGTGATCGAGTATCAGCAGCTTGTGGACGAGTCTGAGCTGAGCCTGGATGTGCGCCGAGACGGGGTGGTGTTGGAGCTGGAGGTACACAAGCATGCCGGGGAGCCGCTGGGCGTGCAGGTTGACTCGGCGCTGTTCGACCGGGTGCGTACCTGCGACAACCACTGCGAGTTCTGCTTCATCTACCAGCTGCCACCGGGGCTGCGGCCCAGCCTGTACCTGAAAGACGACGACTACCGGCTCTCGTTCCTCTATGGGAACTTCACCACCCTTACCCGCTTCACCGAGGCGGACTTGGAGCGGGTGGTGACAGAGCGCATCTCGCCCCTGAACGTGAGCATCCACGCCACCGACCCCGATGTGCGGGCGACCATGCTGCGCAACCGCCGGGGCGCCACCAGCTTGCGCTGGCTGCGGGCGCTGCTCGATCACGGCATCGAGGTCCACGGGCAGGTGGTGGTGTGCCCCGACGTCAACAACGGCGACGTGCTGGAGGACACCCTCGCGGGGGTCGCCGACGAGTATCCCGAGCTGGCCAGCGTTTGCGTGGTGCCCTTGGGGGTGTCGCGCCACACCTCTGAGCCCCGACTCAGGCCCCACACTCAGGCCGAGGCGGCCGGGGTGGTGGAGGCGGTACACCAGTGGCAGGAGATCAACCGCCGTATTCTGGGCCGGCGCCTGGTGTTCGCGTCCGACGAGTACTACTTGCTGGCCGGCCTGGAGTTTCCCGGACCGGAGGCTTACGAGGGGTTTCCCATGCACGAGGACGGCGTGGGGATGGCGACCACGCTTCGCATGGAGTTCTCGGGCCAAACCAGCGACCCAACCGGAACCAGGCCGGGCTTTTTCGCCTGGGTGGAAGGGGCGCCGGCGACGGGCTACCGGGCGCCGCGATCCAACGACCCGACCCTGGCGGGAGAAGGCGATGGCGGAGACGGGCGCGGTGCTCCGGCGGGAGGAGGCGACGGCGGAGACGGGCGCGGTGCTCCGGCGGGAGGAGGCGATGGCGGAGACGGGCGCGGTGCTCCGGCGGGAGAAGGCGACGGCGGAGGACAGCGCGGCGCCCCGGTTGGGCTTCGGCCTCGCAAGGGCGCCCCGGTGGGGGTGCTTACCGGGCAGTACGGTGCCAGGGTGCTGGCGCCGCTGGTGGCATCGCTGGAGCGCGCGGATGTGCGGGTGGTGCCGGTGGAGAACCGGTTCTTCGGCGGCACCACCGCGGTGGCCGGGCTGCTGGTGGGCGAGGACGTCGCCCGCACGCTGGCCGCCCAACCCGAGGGCCATCGCTATCTCTTGCCCGACGTGTGCTTGTCGCAGGGGATGTTCTTGGACGGCGCCCGGCCCGCAGACCTGCCCCGCGCGGTTGAGGTGGTCTCCACCGACGGGGTTGCGCTGCGCCGGGCGCTCGACGCCCCATGAGGCCGTCCACGCCGATCCCCGGCCGACTCCCCGCCGTGGCCATCGTGGGTCGGCCCAATGTGGGCAAGTCAACGCTCATGAACCGGATCCTGGGCCGCCGGGAGGCCATCGTGGCCGAACAGCCCGGCGTTACCCGGGATCGAAAGGAGATGTCGGCGAGCTGGCAGGGGAGGGAGTTCACCGTGGTCGACACGGGTGGTTGGCTGCCCCCGAGAGCGGGCGGCAATGCCTCGATGGACGCCAAGGTGTCGGCCCAGAGCGAGAGGTCGATGGCCGAAGCCGACGTGGTCGTGGTGGTGGTGGACTCGCAGGCGGGCATCACCGGCGACGATGAAGGGGTGGCGGGCAGGCTTCGGGGCCGGGCCGGGCCGGTGCTCGTGGCGGTAAACAAGGTGGACGATGAGAGCCACGGGAACCTCATCTGGGAGTTTGTGGGACTGGGATTGGGCGATCCCTTCCCGGTCAGCGCGCTGCACGGTCGAGGAGTCGGCGACTTGCTGGATGCGGTGATGGCCGCGCTGCCCGAACAAGAGCCGCCAGGCCGCTCCGGTGCCGAAGACAACCCCGGCACGGGAAACGACCCCGGCGCAGGAGGGAGTTCGCCCTCGGTGTCGGTGTCCATCGTGGGCCGGCCCAACGCGGGCAAGTCGACCCTGTTCAACCGCCTGATCGGCGACGACCGGTCGGTGGTTCACGATCAGCCGGGCACCACGCGCGACGCCATCGACACGGTGGTGCAAACCGAGTTGGGCCCGATCCGGTTCGTGGACACAGCGGGGATGCGCCGCCGTGCCCGAATCGACGAGGCCGCTGAGTACTACTCGCTGCTGCGGGCCCTCTCCGCGGTCGACCGCTCCGACATCGCCCTGTTGGTGGTCGACGCCACCGTGGGGGTCACCCATCAGGACCAGCGCCTAGCCGAGCGGATCGACGCCGCCGGCTGCCCGGTCGTGGTTCTGCTCAACAAGTGGGACCGGCTCGACACCGAGGCCCGCGGCGCCATCGCGTTCGACATCGACCGCCGCCTGCACTTTCTGGGCGAAGCACCGGTGCTGCGGATCAGCGCCCTGTCGGGCAAGGGACTGGGCCGGCTCTTGCCGGAGCTGCGGGGGGTGATCGCCGAGTATCGGCGCCGCGTCCCCACCCAGGCGGTCAACCGGGTCCTGCGCGACGCACAGGCCGCCCACCCCGCGCCCGACGGCGCCCGGGTGCTGTACGCCACCCAGGGGGCAACCGATCCCCCCACCTTCACCCTGTTCGCCAACCGGACCCTTCCCCGCACCTATCTGCGCTATCTGGAGCACCGGATTCGAGATGCATTCGACTTGGGATCGGTGCCGGTGAAGCTGAGAGTTCGCAGACGCTGAGCCCGGCGCAGAGCAGCAGCCCGCGCAAACGGGCGGGAGTTATGCCATTTTGCGCGGTAATCTTGGGAAATGGAGCTGCTCTTCCTCTTGCTGACAGCGGGAGTATGCGGGTATGCCGGGGGTGTTTTCGCCCGTGCTGCCCGGCACCGCTACCGCTTTCTGCTGCGTGTCGAGCACACCCACGCGGGAGAGGGTTTCGACGAGGAGGGCGAAGACGCCTACGAGGCGGCCCTCACGCTGGCGCAGTCCAGCTTCCGCCGCGACGCCCACGCCACCCTGCTGTACGGGGCGCTGACCGTGGTGGCCCTCCTCACCGCTGTTCTGGAGTCGCGGGCTGTGGCCTCCGTGTTGGCCCTGGTAGTGGTGCCTGCCCTGTTTCCGCTGTGGTGGGGCCGTCGGGCCGTGGCCGAGGCGCGGCTCACCCAGGAGCGCTTCGAGTTGGAGCGCCGGGCTGAGCAGACGCTCAGCCAGGGCGACTTGGCCCCGCTGGCCTGGGCTGGGCGGTTGGCGCCCGACGATCTGCCCGATTTCGCCGGCTACGAGATGGGCCGGGTGTACCAGGCGGGCGAGGGCGTGATGGCCGGCGACTTCTTCGACGTGTTCCATGTGGGGCCCACCCGGGTGGCCGCAGTGATCGGCGATGTGGCCGGACGGGGCATCGAGTCGTCGATCACCGCTTTCCAGGCCAAGTACCTGTTGCGTGTGTTCTTGCGCCAGTTCCGCGATCCTGCCCAAGCCCTCGAGGAGCTGAACGCGCAAATGTCCTCCATCGAGCGGGCCGAGGAGTTCATATCGGTGGTAGTGGTGGTGTTCGACACCGAGGCCCAGGCCATGCGGTACGCGTCTGCGGGCCATCCGGCTGCCTGGCTTTGGCATGAGCGGGAGGTTCAGCCCCTGCGAGCCACCGGGGCGCTGTTGATGCTCGACCCGACCAGCACCTATTTCAGCCGGGAAATCCCCTTGGAGTCGGGCGACATGGTGCTCATGTACACCGACGGGTTGGCCGAGGTGCGCTACGGCGACGCCCAGTTCGGCGAGGACCGCATCGCCCAGCACCTGCGCCGCGATCCCACCGTGTCTCCCGACGTGCTGTGCAAGACGCTTTTGGAGGCGGCCCGGGACTTCGCCGACGGCACCATCGCGGATGACGTGGCCATCCTCGCCGTTCGCCGGGCCTGAGGCTGCATCGCCTGGCACGCTAGCCAGATGCCCTGGTGCGAGCCCTGCGAGCGGTTCTGGAACCCTGTCTCGATAACGCAGGCGGGGGAGTGCCCCACCTGCGGCTCACCGGTTGAAGCAGCGCCCGAAGCAGCGCCCGAAGCAGCGCCCGCCCCGAAGGTTCCCTGGCATTTCTGGATAGGCCTGGTGGCTGCCGCCGCTTATCTGGGCTGGCGGGCCATCCAAGGCATCGCCCTGCTGTTCTGATATCGCCCTGCTGTTCTGATGAGGACTGGGGCGACCCGGTCTGTTGGTCGGGCTGCCGGGATTTGAACCCGGGACCTTCGGTCCCCCAGACCGACGCGCTAACCAAGCTGCGCCACAGCCCGCAAACCCGACATCATAGTCCGACATGGTGATGCGCCCCCATCTCATTAGGCCCCGACTCTGCCGGTAGGATTGGCGCCGTGGTGGCCGATTCCGCACGAACCAAGATCGACGCCGAAACCGCGCTGGCGGGGTAGTGGACGCGCAGCGGGGCATGGCCATGCTGGTGCGAACTCGCCGCCGGCTGGAGATCTTCTCGCTGCGCTGGCAGGCTCGCTTCGACACGAAGCAGGTAGACCGGGCCGTTCCCTGGGTGGTCGCGGTGTTGCTGGGCGGGGTGCTCGCCAGCCTCTCGCTGGCCCGGGCCCGGCAGCTTGACGCGGGCGCCGATCTGTCCTCGCACCTCCAAGGGCTTTGGCTTATCGCAGAAGGCTACGAGCCGATTTCCAGCCTGGTCGGCCACAACCTGCTGTGGGAGCAGGCTGCGTTCATCCTCTATCCGGTAGCCGGGCTGGCCGCATTGCTCCCCGACCAGCCCACCCTGCTGGGCCTTCAAGCCTCTGCCCTGGCCTTGGCCGTGGTGCCGCTGTGGCGCATCGCCCGCGACGTGGGAGGGCTGAAATCGGGTGGGGCGGCTGCGGTGGTGTTCGCCTACTGCGCATACCCTGCGGTCCACACCGTCAACCTCTCCGACTTCCACCCCGAGGCCCTGTCGGTGCCTGCCTTGTTCGCCGCCGTGCTCACCGCGCTGAAAGGGCGGTGGAAATTGTTCGCCGCGGCCGCGGTGCTGGCGGTGGCGTGCCGCTCCGACTTGGCTTTCGCTCTCTCGGGATTGGGACTGCTGGTGTTTTTCGAGGGCCGGCGACGTCCGGGCCTCTCCATTTTCCTGGGCAGCCTGGCCTACGGGCTGGTGGCTATGACCGCCATCCAGCCCCGGTTCAACGGCGGGCGCTTCCCCCACCTCGAAGCATTCTCGGATTTCGGCAGCGACAACCCTGGGTCGGTGCTGTGGGGCTTCATCTCCGCTCCCCACCAAGTGGTGGCCGATGCGGTTTCACAGGCCAACTTCCAGATGATCGTGTTCTTGCTCGCTCCGGTGATGCTGTTTCCCCTGGTGGCCCCCCGCTATGTGCTGCCGGCGATTCCCCTTTTCGCCGTCTACCTGGTGGCCGATGTGCCGGTGGGCCAGCTGGCCGAGGCCCCGCAGACGGTGCCGATGATCCCGTTCGTGTTCGCGGCCACGGTGTTCGCCCTGGCCCGGTCAGGCCGGGTTCTGGTGGAGCGGGTGAAAGTGGATCGGCGCCTGCTGACCGCCCTGGTGCTCACTGCCAGCCTCTTCTTCTTGAGGGACGCTCCCAGCTCGCTGTACGAGCGGCCGTGGGACTGGGGGCGACAAGACGCCCTGGACGTGGCCCGACGAGAGGCAGCCGGCATGATTCCCGACCAAGCGTCGGTGCGGGCCTCTGAGCACTTGCTCCCCCTGTTGTCAGACCGAACCCGGTTGTACGAGCTGCAAGCCGTGGAGGACCCCAACAGCGCCGCAGCAGCAGCTACCCCCAAGGTGGAGTGGATCGTGTTCGACGCCGCTTCTGCCCCCGACTGGAGCCCCCTGGACATCGAGAGCTTCGACCTCGATGTCCGACGCAGCGGCTTTGAGCGGCTGGCACTGGGCGGGCCCGAGGCGAATGTCCGGATCTACCAGCTGCGAAACGTGATCCGAAGCTGACAGCAGCCTCGTGTCGGCCAATCCGGCCATTGCCTCACACGTAGTTCCAGCCGAAGCGGCCTTTGATGCATAGGTTGCCTCGGGTTACGTCGTGGTCGTCGGGGGAGGTGCATTTGACGATCTTGTTGTCCTGCACGTGGAGTTCGAGGTTGCAGCCCACGCCGCAGTAAGAGCACACGGTCTGGGTCACGGTCTGGTCGTCGGGGCGCCAGTCGCCCGCCTCGCGCAGGTCGAACTCGGCCTTGAACTGAAGGGCGTTGGTGGGGCACACGGCCACGCAGTTGCCGCAGTACACGCAGGCCGAGTCGGGCAGGGTCACGTCGAATTCGGTGGAGATGCGGGCGCCGAAGCCCCGGCCGGCCACCGAGATGGCGTAGGTGTGCTGGGCGTCGTCGCCGCAGGCCTCCACACAGCGGTAGCACAGCACGCACTTGTCGTAGTCGCGGATGTAGAGGTTGTCCTGCACGCGTACCGGCTCGTTCATGGTCTCGCCGCCGGGGGCGTAGCGGTCGGGGTCGGCGCCGTAGTGCTCGGCCCACTGGCCCAGTTCGTCGGCCTGGGACAAGTCGACCCCGGTGGCCAGGAACTCCAGCACCATCTTGCGGCTGTGGCGCACCCGCTCGCTGTCGGTATGCACCACCATGCCCTCCTCTGCCGGGCGGGAGCAGGAGGGAACCAGGGTTCGGCTGCCGTCCAACTCCACGACGCACACCCGGCACACGTTCACCGGGGTGAGGGTGGGGCCCTCACCCCGGTGAACGTGTGCCGGGTG
>JAPYOG010000002.1 GCA_028278785.1 Candidatus Poriferisocius anaerobius
TCCCAACCCATCCACAAGGCCCTTGCGCATCGAGCGGCCGTAGCCGAGGGACGCGATCCCCTGTCCGAGAAGCGCCGGACCACTCCAAGGACTGCCACGACAGCTCCGATCTGGTTTTCCCGTCGCCACTCAAGCCGGGCAGGCCGCTATCGCACGCAACGCTCACGAAAATCCTCCGCGACGTCGGGGTGGCCGACCGGGCCACTGTGCATGGCTTCCGGGCCAGCTTCCGCACATGGGCACTGGAGGAAACTGATACGCCCTGGGCGGTCGCCGAGGCCGCGTTGGCGCACAGCCTGGGCGACTCGGTCCAGCAGGCCTACATCCGTGGCGATGCCTACGCCAAACGCCGCGAGCTCATGGACCAATAGGCGGACTATCTCGACCAGTCATCGGAGATCGGTTGCGGCTAGCCGCAGGGCCCGGGACTCGACCCGGCGTCGTTCACTCACAGATGCCAGCCCTCCCTGCCAAAGATCAGCCCAACGGCACTTTCTGTGTGGGAAAAAGCGTTGGCAAGTGCTACCCAGCATGACCAGCCGCGATCAGCGCGACAGGACGACCCGCCTCCACCAGATCGACCACACGCTGACGGAAGTCCGCCGGATAACCCTCGGTGCCATAGAACCTCCCACGGCCCATGACAGCAGAATCCAACATCAGCCCTGCGCAAGATCCGAGGACCACCAGAGCCTGCGAATTGTCCGGGGTGGTTCATTGCGGGAGAAGTGTCGCATTGTTCTGCCATGCTTGTTGAGTGGCGTCGCTTGAGTCAGAAATCGTCGAATGGTCAGCATCTCGCCCAGCGTGGCAGATCGCGGTGATGCGAAGGCTGTTGCAGGGAGATTCGCTCAGCCAGGCCGACTATGTAGAAATCGCAAAGCAACTTGCTTCTGGGAGTGAGTTAGCGAAGGCACCGCTTCGGCTCGAGGAAGTGCCGGGAGGTCAGGGAGGGGGCGGTCAGGTCAGTCTCAAGAGTCTTGAGGTCTCATCAAGTGTCAACGCGCTCGTTCCCGGCCAGCGCCTGCTGTTTCCGAGCGATGGCCTCGTCGTCGTATACGGAGACAACGGCAGTGGCAAGTCGGGTTTCGCTCGTCTCCTGAAGGATGTAGCCAGATCACGACACCGGGAGGACGTGCTGAGCGACATCTTCTCGGAAGATGAAGGAGCCGACCAACGAGCTGAGGTGGGAATCGCAATCGGCGGAGTCGAACAACCCCCGTATAGCTGGCCTGGCGAGGCCTCGTCCGAACTCCGTCAAATCGGATACTTCGATGCTGCTTGCGGCGACGCCTATCTGGCTGCTGATTCTGATGTGACGTTTCGGTCCGCTGGGGTCTTTCTTCTCGATGGCCTTATTCGGGCATGCGATGGAGTGAGGGCCGAGCTCGATCGGCTGATACAGGAAAACGCGCGGAGAGCAGAAGTCCTTCCTGAGGTGTCCCAAGGCGGAGCCGCGTCGATGTTCCTAGGTCAGCTGTCGGCAGACACCACGACGACGGCTCTTGATGCCGCGTGCGAGGTTCCGGCCGACGCATCTGAACAGCTAGAACAGCTACAAGGCGAAGAGAGTCGGCTCAGGACTTCTGATCCCGACCTGGAGCGCAAGCGACTACTGGCTCTCGCCGACCACTACGAAAGAATTGGCAAACACTTCTCCAACATGAGGTCGCAGCTTTCCCCGACTGTGATTCGCAAGGCCTCGACAACTCGAGCCGAGGCGACCGCGTTGCGCAGTGCTGCGACCATCGCGTCGGGGGCATCGTTTGAAGCCGAGCCCGTTCCGGGTGTCGGCTCAGAGACTTGGCGAGTTCTCTGGGAGGCCGCGCGCACTTTCGCCGAGACGGAGGCACACCCTGGCCAACCCTTCCCAGCTGACGCAGACACCTGCGTCCTCTGCCATCAAACCCTCGACGACGAAGCACGCACTCGCTTCGGCCGGTTCGAGGCCGCAGTCAGGGATGAGACCGAACGCAGAGCGGCTGAAGCTGAACGAGAATCAGTACGGGAAAACGACTCACTGCGGAAGATTGCCATTAGCCCGGCACCAGTGCTCGTGTCGCTCGAGCAAATCGCCGATCAGGACCCGGAGACGGTTGAGGTTTGGCGAGGTCGATTAGAAGACTTCGATCGCGTTGTCGCGTCAGTGGATGACCTGTCGACTTGTTTATCGGCGGCAGAGGCGGCTCAGAAGGGTGACGAGGTAGCAGTCGCGATGGCATCGGCGGAAGCCCTTCGAAACCGTGCTTCTGCGGTTGATTCGTCTCAGTACGCAGCGCAACTCTTAGAGGTGTCCGCCAAGCGTGTTGAGATTGGCGATCAAATCTTGATGGCGAGAGCACGTCGGACTTTGGAGAGCGAGGTGGGTCGTCTGAGCGAACGACGTCTCCTGGACGCAGCCAAGAAAACTACCGATACGGGGGTAATCACTCGCAAGGCGACCGATCTGGCAAGGTCGCATGTGACCACCCTTGTCCGAGACCGCTTCACGGAAGAGTCAGATAAACTCCGGCTCGAGCGGGTAACCCTGGAGGACACAGGTGGTCAGAAGGGCCGGCTTCAGCATCGACCTGCATTTGTGGGAGCGATACAGCAGCCAGCGATGGCGAAGGTGCTGAGCGAAGGAGAGCAGACAGCCCTCGGTCTCGCCGGGTTCTTCACCGAGGCCTCCCTGGATGACACAAAGTCGGCAATTGTGCTTGACGATCCCGTGTCATCTCTCGACCACATCAGGCGTGAACGTGTTGCCTCTCGCCTCGCCGAGCTCGCGCAAGACCGCCAAGTGATTGTATTCACGCATGATCTTGCGTTTGTTGTCGACCTCGCGCGGGCCGCCCGCGAAGCGGAGGTTCCCATGGTTGAACGCTCCGTGGAACGGCGAGGAGACGGCAGGCCGGGAGTCTGCCAAAAATCCCATCCCTGGAAGACACGAGATGTAAATGCCAGACTCGGCACGCTCGAAGCCGGCCTAGCTCAAATTCGACGTGAGATGACTGGATGGCAGCAAAAGAAGCTTGAGCAAGAGGTGGCTGACTGGGCCGGGAAGCTATCCGAAACCTGGGAGCGGTTGCTGAGTATCGAGGTAGTCGGCCGAGTTGTGGATAGGACCACCCTCGAGGTCCGGCCGAGGATGCTCAAGATCCTTGCCCACCTCACACCAGAAGACAACAAGGAGTTCCAGGAGAGCTACGCCCGCGTGTCCCGCTGGGCGCGACGTCATGACAAGAGCCCTGAATTCAACTATGTCGCCCCCGAGATCGACGAAATGGAAGAAGAGCTCACCCTCGTTCGCGCGTGGTTTGAACGCATCAAGCAATACGCGAAGGACTAGCCGATCGAACCACTCCAGCTCGGCCGGAGTGTGGTCGATGGGGACCACCAGCAACCATTCGACCAGCTCATGTTGCGATGCCCTCTTCAGCGACGTCTCGACTTGCCTTCTTCGGCTGGGGTGCATCCTGCCGGTAAAGCTCTTGAGTTCGTATATCACCAACCCCTCATCAGTGGGCACTTGGATATCGGGCTCTTCGCGTCCAAGCTGGGACTGGGGTGATGTGAGGGTCCGCCACTGAGTCAGGGCCCCGCCGATTCTTGTGACTGTCATATAGTCCAAGAGTCGGGAGGCCTGAGGTTCCCCCCGTTGTCCGGTCACTTGGTTTATGCGGCTTGTTCTAGTCGTTGCCGGTAGTGGTCCTCCCGTTCTGTTGGGGTCAGGTAGTCGAGGGTCGGGTGGGTTCTTTGGGTGTTGTAGCGGCCGATCCGGGTGAAGACCGCCCGGCGGGCCTGGTCGGGTGTCTCGAGCCTGTGTTGGGAGACGAGCTCGCTTTTCAGGGATGAGAAGAACGACTCGACGATGCTGTTGTCCCAGCAGTTGCCCGCCCGTGCGACGGATTGGCGCGTCTTGTGGCGGGCCGGCGCCGAGGGGTGTTCGGCTGAAAGGTGTTGAGCGGGTTCAACCGGTCGTTGCAGCACTGGGTTGTTGGAGGGAGTGTATGTGCTTGTTGAGGGCTTCGGCTGGGGTCTTCCGTCCGAGTGTCTTTCGGGGCCGGGTGTTCAAGGCGTGGGCGACGGCCTCGATGTCTTCGGCAGGCCATCGCGACAGGTCCGTGCCCTTCGGGAAGTATTGGCGCAGCAGCCCGTTGGTGTTCTCGTTCGTGCCTCGTTGCCAGGGCGACTGGGGATCGGCGAAGAACACGGGGATGTCGGTCTCGATGGTGAACTGAGCGTGGGCGGAGAGCTCCTTGCCCCGGTCCCAGGCCGGCGATCGCCGGAGCTGTGCGGGAAGCGTGCTCATTGACTTCGCCAGAGCGTTCTTCATCGTTGTCGCGCCGTAGCCGGCCAGGGCGGGGCCGTTGTTGGGTGTCTTTTTGTGGCGGTAGCCCGGCTCTCGCGGAAGGTGAACCAGGATCGTGAACCGTGTCGTGCGTTCGACAACGGTGCCGATTGCGGAGCGTTCGAGCCCGATCAACAGATCGCCCTCCCAGTGGCCGGCGACAGCACGGTCCTCGGCCTCGGCCGGCCGCTCGCTGATCAGCGTCTCGGGAGTGACATGGGCCCACGCCTCGCGGCGGGAGCGCTCCCTCGGCGCTCGCAGCGCACGGCCGGCGCGCAGACACCAGACCAGCTCCCGCTTCAGCGCGCCGCGTCCCTCGATATAGAGCGCCTGATAGATGGCTTCACAGCTGATCCGCGTGGACTCGTCATCGGGGAAGTCGAGCTTGATCCGGTTCGCGATCTGCTCTGGGCTCCACCCGCGCACCCAGGCCCGGTCCTTGCGATGCGGTTTGTTCATCCCCGTCCACCTGGGCGCCGACGGCCCCGCGGCCTCGGTGCCGTCGGGCCGGCAAATCCGGCCCGAGAGCCGGTCCTCGACGCAGGCGCAGAGCCGCTTGCCCGCAACGAGCTTCGGGACCTCGGGCCTCCGAGCGGCCATGTCCGCCTTCCATTGCGCGACCGACGCCCGATACTCGATCCTCCCGCCACGGGCCGCCGCATCGCGACCCAGCCCACGAGAAATCGTCCCCGGGCCGCGGCCAACCGCCCGCGCGATCTCGCGCACCCCCTTGCCCCGGGCACACAGCAGAGCGATCTCCTCACGCTCCGCGAAACACAGGCAGCGGCCCGAAGGCCGGCTGTTGACGTCGAACGGCGGCATGCCGCCAGCGTTGCGGAACCACCGCGCGCCCACAGCCCGCGCCACACCGGCCACCGCCGATGCCTCCTCGGGCAGCGAACCCTTGGCAACCTCGGCCCAGAACGCCGCTACGACGCTCCGATGAAACTTCGGATGACCGGGCGACCTCAACTTCGGCCGCATCGCCCGATCCGCCGCTTGTTGCCGGCGAACCATCAAACACCTCCAGATCGAGGTGTTGCGACGACCGATTGAACCCGGCCTGCGAGCCGCGGTCGGAGTGGAATACCACCCCGGCGGTGCGGTAGCCCCGGGCGGATGCGGCTGTGCGCAGGGCGACGACGAGCCCGGCGCGGGTGTGGGCGGCCATGGAGCAGCCGATCAGCCGCCTCGACCCGACATCGAGGACCACAGCGAGGTGCAGCCACCCCCGATCGGTGTGGATGCAGGCGATGTCCCCGGCCCACACCGCGTCGGGCCGCCCGGGGCGGAACCGCCGGCGCGCTAGATCCGCCCGGGGCCTGTTCGACACCGCTGGAGCGCTTCCAGCGGGGCTCGCGCCTTTTGCGGATGCCGCAGATGCCGTGGACCCGCATGAGCCGCTCCACGCGTTAGCGGTTCACGCGCCGGCCCTGCCGGCGCAACCACACCAGCTCCGAGCGCTCCCCTGTCGCCAGACCCAGTTTTTCGCCCCGGTCGATCCGGACCTGGCGAACCCAGTCCCCCAGACTCGTCGCCCCAATCCCCAGACCATGGGCCACACGGGCGACCGGCCTGTCCCCCTCCAACACCAACGCCACCGCGTCAGCCTTGCACTCCTCGGTGAAACACCGCCCGGCCCTGCCCGGCAACCCCTCCCTTCCCATCAACGACATGATTACCTCCTAATCGAGGTGACCGGCCAAAGGGGGGATGCTCAGCGGCGCGAGCGGACCGGCATATGGCATATGTTGTGCTGACCGACAATCCCGGCGGGGGCGGGTAGGGTGGTCGCGGCAAGAACTAGTCGCGGAGGTTGGCCGTGGGCACAAAGCGCTCTAGAACAGAAGCACCGGCAGTCCGCTCAGAGACCGAGAAGTTCATCGAATCGATGGACGGGCTGCGCTGGCTGGTCCACCTCGACGAGGACGATATGGACGCCATGCTCAAAGACATGGTCGCGGCGCTGCGCGCCGTACACGGGCGCAGAGTGCCGCTCGCAGATCGCCTACGCGCTATGGGATTGGAAGGCCACCGCCGAGGTCCAAGCCGACCCCGACCTGCGCCGCCGGCTGAGCGAGCCCGTCGCCTCAGTGTCGGGAGGGCCCGTTCCCATACCGGCAGCCTGAACGCTGATCCCCAAACGCAAAGACCGGATGTCCCATCCGCCCCCCGAAGAGGGCGGATGGGACATCCGGTTCGCCGACAACCAGGCAGCCCGCTGGAGCTCTAGTGGTGTGTCTTGGGTTTAGCGCCGTGGACTGCGACGGCAGCGGCGTTTCTCGCAAGGCGCGCCGACGCAGCCATACTCCCAGCGTGCGGCAAGGAGGGGCAACGCCGCGAGGGGCGGCGATGCCTAGCAGGACACGCGCGAATACACCCAAGACACACCACTAGTGCAGGCTTGAAGTCATGGGGATGCTGGCAGCCATCCCCGTGGTGCTTGAAGGGTGATGCCGTCGGGTGTTATTATCGGATCGGGAAGACGGTTAGAGCGAATCTTGCCTTTCCCGATCGTGAAGCTCTCGTTGGCGACACGCTTCAGCTCGGCTGATTGGCGTCTTGGAGGGAATGCCACGATGATTCGCTTGTCGGGGAAACGGGCGTGTACGGACTCGATCGCGGGCACAAGGTCGCTGTCGCCTGAAACCACCATCGCCACATCGAAGCGGTCATCGAAGGCATCGTCAAGAATGCGTACAGCTATGTTCACATCGGTCTTCTTCTCTTCATGTTTGGCCCACTCATGCCCGCAGCCGGGGCACTTCACAGCCTTGGAGAGAAAGTGGCCGAAGTCGACCTCTATACCGCCACCCGCCCGCAATGCCTCAATGAAGGTGGACTGGCGCTCGGCCTTTGGAGGATTGTTGCGAACCATGGTGGTGAAATAGCGGACGAGGACTAGACGCTGCTGAGGCTTGAGAAGCGACCTTGACAGCTCCCTCAAGTCGAGCCACCGGGAGCTTTGAAGCCGCGCATCGCAAATTCCGTGGTAGAGGTTGTAGCCGTCTATGTATGCAATGGCCCGCTCAGCGCTCATGGGTTGAACGACAATACTTGACCAGTCGTCTCGCCCAGCGAATAGGATGGAGCCAACCCCGCCGGGGTGAGCAGCCCCGGCCCGACGGCCCCGACTTCGGTCGGGGCTGTTTCTCATAGTGGAGATAGGGCACCGCAACCCGCCAGCAGCCGCCAGTCAGCCATACGCTCCCGCTGCGAGGGCCATGCTCAAACTGGTGATTCGGGCCGGAGGCGATCGCATCTGGTGGTGATGCGATAAGCGCCCTCGCCGCCGCGTGCCCGAAAGCCGTTGGCAGCCATGTGGTCGGCTGCGGACTTGCGGATGGCGTCGTGGCACGCGGCCATGGCCAGGGTTGCGTCGTCCTCGGCGAGCAGCCGAGCTGAATGAATGTGCCGTCGGGCATCGTTGACACGCTCGCCCGCTGCTCCCAAGTTGGCTTTGACCCGTTCAATGTCAAGGGTCGCAAGTGCCTCGGCGAGCCAATCAGATGTCACGCTCGGCCTCAAATCTGGGTCACCCTGCCCAGGCCGCAAAGACGCCCCAAACCCAGATGCACCGCCAACCCCTTGCCCCAGCCAGAAGGATGGCGAGGCGACCCTCACCCCACCCGCTGCCGCGTCAGACTGGCACGACCTTCGCCGTAGAGCCCAAAACCGCGAGCAGCGTGCTGATGTCTTCAGGATCTGACGTAAGGACCGTTGCCTCGCCATGTCTCAAAGCACTGTGCGCAACAACCGCGACTACGGCATCTATCACATCGGTGGTGCCAGTGCGCCCGCACAGCTGGCCGGCCAGGCGTGCCGTGTTCTCGTCCAGCGGTATTGGCCTGCATTGCTTGAGCGCTTGGTTGAGCCTTGCCTGTTGGGGAGCGCCGCGCCAGACTTGCCCGATCACTCCGGTGGGGACAATTAGCTGATGGGAACCACTGCGTGCCGCACGGAGCCTCGCCCAAGCGGCCCGGCTGTTGTTCTCGAGTCCGATCAGCTCGCCGGCGTCCAATACGAAGACTGTCATCCAAAGAGCTGGGCCCGCGCCGCTTCAAGCTCTTCGGCAGTGATCTTGCCGTGCTCAGCCTCCCAGTCGGATATCACCTCGCCAAGCTTCTCAGAGGCAAGCTCCCTGCCTTCGGCGTCGGCGAGCCATGCCGACAACTCGCACGACATCGATTCACCCGCCTTGTCGATCAACTCGTCCATTCCTTGGAGGTTCTCGGACCCAGAATTGTTGTCTGGGACAGGTGCTGGCGTCGACAGCAGATCAATCTCGTGAACAGGAGCGGCCGCGGCCTGACTCCCACCTTCGGCTCCGATGCCCACACCGAACTCTGCGCACCAGTCCCGGACAGTGCCGGGCTTAACGCCAGCTTTCTTGGCCACGGCTTCAACGCCGCGCTTCTTGGCCTTCAACGCCAAGCTCCTTCGCTGCGCCGGTGAGTGCCTCACGCCCATATCCGACTGTCTCCCTGCTATCGACTCACCAAGCATAGCTCGCAGCAGCCTAAGGCGGCACTGGCGATTGGCTCGACGAGCGCGCCCGGTTGCCTATGCGGAGGGCCGGTCGCCGGTGGCGCGGGGCCTCGCGGCCAGCCAAGCGTCGATCTCCGACGCGTGCCAGCGCACGGCGCGCCGGCCGGCGCGGATCGGCTCGGGGAACAGCCCATAGCGCATGAACCGGTAGATCGAGCTGGTTGACTAACAGCAGGGCTCCTCCACCTGGCGGCGGGTCAACAAAGCGTCTCGGCGGTCGCGAACATCGGCATCCATGGCCGCCACCATGCAGTGCCGCACCGGTCGCTACCGGTCGCAATTCCACTCCGGGCCGGTCGGAACTCTCATAGCGCCAACAGCCGATGGCTGGCTGTGCAATCGGACAGCGGTCAATCTGGGTCACCCTGCCCAGGCCGCAAAGACGCCCCAAACCCAGATACGCCGCCAACCCCTTGCCCCAGCCAGAAGGGGGCAGAGTGGGGGGCAGAACTACATTTTTTGGCCATTCATCTCTTCTACCTGGGGTTTTGCTGAATGTCGAAGTCCCAGGGGGGGGGTACAACTCAGGACTTCCGCAGTGGTCCCAGGAGTTCCCAAACCATCCACAAAGCCCTTGCGCATCGAGCGGCCGTAGCCGAAGGCCGCGATGGCGAAGCGAGCCTCACGCCACTCGCTGGTGGGCGTCGCTGGAGAACCATGTTTTTCCGGTTGATCGGAGACATGGCCGTGGACCGGATCACCCTCGGTGCCACAGACCGGGCAGGATCGACTCCGTAGCCATGAGCGCGAGCGGATGTTCCCCGGGGAGGAGCATCAGGGGATTGTGTCTATAGAACCGCCTTGCGTGTATTTCTACTCCGACCGGGACGATTTGTCGGCGGACGGGTTGGGGCGGCGCATAGCGTTGTCGCTGTCCTATCCCTTGGTGCGCTTAGATGAGGGCACCCGAACGCTTTGGAATGGCGGCATCCCCATCGCCCATGGCGACCGCGACATCGGCCCCATTGCTACCGGAGACCGGGTCATCGCCGACCCGATAAGCCTCCCTGACTTCAACG
>JAPYOG010000020.1 GCA_028278785.1 Candidatus Poriferisocius anaerobius
TCGGGGGTGCAGGTGCGATGGGGGTGTTCCTGTCCTGGAGGCCTCGGTCGAAGACATCGGCGCCGACACCCTGCGAGAGTGGCTGCCGGGGTTGGACGCGCCCCTGGCTGTCATTGCCGGCCCTCCCTGCCAGGGATACTCTGCCGCTGGCGCGCGAACTGTCGGAGATCGACGCAATCTCCTATTCAGGCATGTGAGCAGGATGGCACGGGAATTCGGAGCGAGGTCCGTCCTCATTGAGAACGTTCCCGGCGTCCGGCGAGTCAACGGGGTCACCTACACGAAGCGAATTACGGCCTCGCTTCGCAAGGCGGGATACTCCACCTGGGAGCAGCCGGCCACTCTTCGCGCCTCTGATTTCGGGGTGTCTCAAAACCGCCGACGCCTCTTCTTCATCGGCGTGGGCCATGGTATCGCTCTGCCAACGGTGCCCCCGCCAACGCACGCACCACCCGGTGATGCTGATTCCGATCACTGCCTGCCGCAGACGGTGCCGTTGGTCGAATGGCTCAAGGATCTCCCCAGGCTCGGTTCCGGCGAAGGGTCGGAACGGCTCTGCTTGTCTGACGGATGTGTTGTACTCAATTCGACTGCCATGAAGCACTCACCGGGAGTTGTGGCGAAGATCAAGGCAATTCCTCAAGGGGGTGGCCCGATCTCGTACCGGCGACTTGACAGCGATGTCGCGCGAACACTCGTCGCGGGCCACCGTGCTCTCCCGGTGCATCCCACCGAGGACAGAGCGATCACCGTGCGAGAGGCGGCGCGCATACAAGGATTTCCCGACTCATATTTCTTCTGCGGACCACGCGCCAGCCAACCGCTCCAGGTAGCGAATGCAGTCCCGCCGCCGCTCGCGCGGGTGATGGCTGAAGAGATGAAGGCATCCCTCGAAGCCGCTGGATATGGCCGCAGATGGAGAGATACGAAGACCGCGAACGGCACATGGTAGACAGTCGCTAGACTCGCGACACACTCCAGAGCCGTAACATTTGGGCAGCTATAGATTCCGAGCACCGCCTTTTGGTCAAGACTCGACGCGTCGCCTCAATCATCGTTGGGTGGGCACTAGCTACGTCTCTTATCTCGGTAGCCGCTGCACACCCCGTGAACAATCAGGGCTAACTCGTTCACTGACTAGGGACTTCGGGAGCAAGAACTACCGGATCTTCATCGAGCGCGAGGCACCACCATGTGCCTTCTGAAGAAAAAGTGCCGGGAGCGGCTGAACTGGCGGGAACAAGGCGTGCGCTAACAGATTCGCCTCTGCCGGGTATGGGGAGGCCGAGCTGGCGAGCGATCTCGCGGTGGGCTTCGTACTGGCCGAGAATGACGATGCCTTCCTCTCGGAGTGTGCTGCGGGCACCGCCGTTGCCTCGTATTCGCTTCATGTAGTCGGCTTGTTGGGCGACAGTGGCTACGACGCCGCGGCCTATCCGCTGGCCTTGGACGGTGCGGAACAGGCGTCGGGTTCTCTCAGCCCCAGACCGTGGCGCCATGATGTGATCCACATGAGCTTCTGGGATCTGGAGCAAGACGTTTGGCGGGAGTTCGCTTTCTGGAAAGAGCCAGCTCACCGTTGACATCCCCTCTTGGCTGAGGCTGGCTTTCCTGTCCCTGTTTCTTCCCTTGGTGAGCATCTCCTTGAGTGCTCTCACCAATCCCAGTGTCCAGACCGACTCGCCGTCATCAGCCCAGATCACCATGCACAGCTCACCCCGAGCCTCCACTGGGATCATCCACCCGCCCAGTCTCTGCGAGTACTTGCAGTCCACGTCTACGCCAGCGATCTTGTAGTCGAGCTTTTTCCCGTCGGCGAACTTGAACTCGCGCTGCATGTTGATCTCGACCAATGTTCCACAGTGGGTCTTTTCTGTCTTGTGAAGCTGGTCCCACTTGTACCGACCAGTGCGTTGGCCATCGTAGAGCTGGTCAAGGGTGTCTCGGAGGACCGCGGCGACCCGACTCTCGAAGTCCCGAATGTCGAGCAACTCCTTGGCGACTGCTTCAAGCTCAGGATCGGGACAGAAGCTCACAGGCCGCAGTTCTAATGGCCCGCTTTCGTGAGGTCAACCACTTGCTTGTACGTCTACCCGAGCAGTTTGGCAATATGGAGGGCGACGGCCTTGCCCAGTAGCGGAGGGACGGCGTTGCCGATCTGGCGGGCGACCTCGATTTTGGTGCCTTCAAAAATGAAGGCGTCCGGGAAAGTCTGGAGCCGAGCTGCCTCTCGATGGGTGATGGGGCGGTCTTCGCTGGGGTGCAGATAGCGGCCTTTCTCAGGCTTGTAGAACTCGGTGCGGATGGTGAAGCTGGGCCGATCCCACCAAAGGCGGCCCATTACGTCCGTTGTGCCGGTCGGCTTGTTGGCCCAGCAGTCAGGGGTTAGATCAGGTCGCACCCGCTGGAGATCGAACCGGTTGCCACCCTCGGGGATTGCGCGGTAACGCTCAAGGGATGTAGGAAGGGGATTCCTTCGGATGTGCAGATCCTGGAACCCATCCCTCATGACAGGTTGGTCGGTCGTTGGCTGCGGTGGTAAATCTCCGATGGCATCCCGCACCGTTTGAACTGCTTCTTGGCCTATCGGGCCGTGACCGTGGGTTGGCGATGGAGGCCATGGAACCTCCCTTCCCCTGACTGCCATGAAGATGCCTCTACGCCTGCTCTGCGGCACTCCGTAGTCCACGGCGTTCAGCACGCCATAGCTGTAGCTGTACTCACGTAGCAGCAGATGAGATTCGAGCCGCCTGCACAGCTCCTCGAACTCTTCCGACTTCTGGAACTCAGGGACGTTCTCGATGACAAACGCCAAGGGCTCAACTTGCTCGACCGCTGCTAAGTAGTGCTCCCAGAGGGCATTCAGCTGAGCACGAGACTGGTCATCCCGGTCACGGCCAAGTGGGGAAAACCCCTGGCAGGGAGGACCACCGATGATGATCTCAGCGTCTGGGTAGGTGACCGGGTCGAACCCCTCAATGTCGCCGTCGTACACGCAGACACCGAAGTTGGTCTTGTAAGTCAGCGCGGCAGCGGGGTCGTGCTCAACCGCGAAGACAGGTTCGAATATGATGCTGTCGAGATCATCATTGGCTAGGTCGAACCCCAGCGACAAGCCCCCTGCCCCTGCAAACAGGTCAATCGAGCGGATGGTTCTGGGCATCCTCGGTTCCTCGCTTCCTCGATGTAGACGGTAGTGCGATCTCAGCTCACACCCATGTCATTATGCAGGAGCGAGCGACACCTGCTAAGGACCCCTGGATCACAGCAGACCAGCGGCAAGGGTCTTCTACCAGGGGCGAAGGATCTCGATCTTCTCGCTGGTGACATCGTCGGAAGCCGAGAACAGCGGCAACTCCAGGTGCTCGGCTAAGACGACAGCGGTCCAAGAGTCCAGCGTGTCAGCAGCTACGCGTCCGGCTCGAACGAGGGAATCGCCCGATCGTTACCGCTGACCAGTCCAATGCGAGGCACTCGGAATGCCGCGGTGCCGCTCCCTCCAGCGCCCCAACCAGTACCAGGACCCCTCCTGCATCGCATACGACGCTACGGGGCATCGATCTTTCGTAGTTCCTCATGGTAGGGCAA
>JAPYOG010000200.1 GCA_028278785.1 Candidatus Poriferisocius anaerobius
CTACATCATCCTCGACGGTCGGGGCGGGGGCACCGGGGCTGCGCCGGTGATTTTCCGCGACCACATCTCGGTGCCCACCATCCCCGCGCTGGCTCGGGCACGCCGCCATCTCGACGCCCGAGGCCGGCGAGACGTGACCCTGATAGCGACCGGCGGCTTGCGGACGCCACCTGATTTCGCCAAGGCGCTGGCCCTCGGCGCCGACGCGGTGGCGGTGTCGAACGCGGCCATGCAGGCCATCGGCTGTTTGGGAATGAGGGCTTGTGCCAGCAACAACTGCCCGGTGGGCATCGCCACCCAGAGGCCAGAGCTGCGAGCCCGACTTCCGGTGGATGAGGCCGCCGGGAGGCTGCGCAACTTCTTCTGCGCCTCGGTGGAGTTGATGGCTGTGCTGGCCCGAGCCTGCGGGCACACCCATCTGCGGGAGTTCTGCGCTGACGACCTGACCACGTTCGACCGGGAGATGGCCCACCTCACCGATATCAGCTACGGGGGCGCCCGCCTCTAGTGGTGTGTCTTGGGTTTAGCGCCGTGGATTGCGACGGCAGCGGCGTTTCTCGCAAGGCGCGCCGACGCAGCCATACTCCCAGCGTACGGCAAGGATACGTAAGGGTTCCCCCGTTATGCTGTCGGGCGGCCCTGGTATCTCCTCAAGGCCCCGGGGATGGCAGCCACGCCGCAGCCGGCGACTGCCACTGCGATGGCGGTGGGAATCCACACCCAGGGCGGAGGGGCGTCCAACTCGAAGAACTCACGCGCCCACGGCCACATCATCACCGCCAAGTACGACCCGGCCATGGCCGCTGCCAAGCCGATCTTCCACGGGCGCAGCGGGCGGCTGATCACCGCCAAGATCACCAGCCCCACCCCCAGCAGGGTGAACGTGGCCACCGTGCGGGCCTCGGGCAGGGTGACCTCGTTGTGGCGGCGGGCCACCTCATACACGAAGAACGACGCCACCGCGGCCAGGACCCCGGCGGGGATGGAGAACCGCAGCACCCTGGGCAGGAACCCGGGTCGTATCAGCTCGGTGCTGGGGGCCAGGGCCAGGAACAGGCCGGGCACGCCGATGGAGAAGGTGCCCACCAGGGTGAGATGGCGGGGCAAGAACGGGTACTCAACGGTGAACACCCCCACCAGAACGGTGAGCAGCACGGCGTAGGCCGCCTTGGTCACGAACAAGTTGGCCACCCGCTCCACGTTGTTGATCACCTTGCGCCCCTGGGCCAGCACCTCGGGCAGGGTGGCGAACGAGTTGTCGAGCAGCACAAGCTGGGCCACCGCCCGGGTGGAGGCCGAGCCGCTGCCCATGGCGATGCCCATGTCGGCGTTCTTCAAAGCCAGCACATCGTTCACACCGTCGCCGGTCATGGCCACGGTGTGGCCCCTGGACTGGAGCGCGCCCACCATGGCCTGCTTCTGCTGGGGGGTGACCCGGCCGAACACCGTGTTCTCAGCCAGCGCCGCGGCCATCTGATCGGTGTCTTCGGGCAGCTCTCGGGCATCCATTTGGCGGCGCGCGTCGGGGATGCCGGCTCGCTGGGCAACCGCCGCCACCGTGGCGGTGTGATCGCCGGAGATCACCTTGAGATGTACGCCCTGCTCCCGGAAAAATGCCAGGATTTCGGGGGCATCGGGCCGGATGGTGTCCTCCAGCAGAATCAGAGCCAAAGGTGTGCGGCTCTCGGGCAGGGTCTCGCCGGCCAAGGCCTCGGGGCTGCGGGCCAACAGCAGGGTGCGCCGGCCCGCTTCGGCGTGGACAGCCACCCGGCCCATCACCTCGGAGCAGTCGCCGGCGATCACATCGGGCGCCCCCAAGTAGTAGGCCCCGCGGTTGTGGAACTGCGTTGCCGACCACTTGCGGGCGCTGGAGAACGGGGTGGATCCCGTCGGCGTCCAGCCCGCGTGCTCACCGCTGTCGGGAGCAGGATAGGCGTCTCGAACCGCCAGCATGGTGGCGTTGGGCGCCTCGTCGGCGTGGGCCATGGCACCCAGGGCCGCAGCGACCAGGGCCGGATCGGCGCCGGCCAGGATCTCCACATCTCCGAAGCTGATGTGGCCGGTGGTGATGGTGCCGGTCTTGTCGAGGCAGAGCACGTCGGTGCGGGCCAGCAACTCCACGGTGGCCAGCTCTTTGGCCAGGGCCCGCCGCCGTGCCAGGGCGATCACTCCGGCTGTGAACGACAGGCTGGTGAGCAGCACCAACCCGTCGGGAACCATGGCGACAGCGGCGGCCACCGCGCCCTGGAGCGCGTTCTGCCAGCGATCCTCGGCATCCAGCAGCACCAGGATGAGCAGCGCCGAAGCGGGGGGGATGATCACGATCAGCCAGCGCAGCACGGTGTCGATTCCCCGGCGCAGATCGCTGTTCACCAGGGTGAAGCGGCGGGCTTCCTCAGCCAGGGAGCTGGCGTAGGACTCGGCGCCGATGCGGGTGGCCTGATAGCGGCCGCTGCCGGCGGCCACGAAGCTGCCCGACAGAAGCTCGTCGCCGGGCGATTTCTCTATGGGGTCGACTTCGCCGGTGAGCAGCGACTCGTCGGCTTCCAGACCCGATGATGCGAGCACCTCCCCGTCCACCACCACTTGGTCGCCGGGGGCCAGTTCCAGCACCTCGTCGGCCACCACCTCGCTGATGCCGACCTCGGAGACCTCTGCGTCGCGCACCACCCTGGCTTTGGGGGCGCTGAGCACCGCGAGGCGGTCCAGTTCCCGCTTGGCCCGGACCTCCTGGGCAACGCCGATGATGGCGTTGGACGCCACCACCCCGACGAACAGCCCATCGCGGGGGAACCCGGCCGCCAAGATGGCGGCGAACAGCGCCAGCATGATCCCGTTCACAGGGGAGAACACGTTGGCCCGCAGAATCTGGGGCAGGGTTCGCACAGGGGCGTCGGGCACCTGGTTGGTGCGCCCGTCGGCCACCCGCTCGGCCACCTGCTCGCTGGTGAGCCCCTGCTGAGGGTCGACGTGCATGGCCTGTGCCCCAATCCGCCTACTGCCAGACCCGCAGGGTGCCCTGCCGGGTGGCTGCGGCCGCAGAGAGAGTGCCGTCTGGACGGGTGAGCACTGCGATGTTGGTGGACAGGGTTCCTCCCAGCGGTCTGGTCCACATCTCGGCTGCCCCAGCGGGGCCGTGGCGGACGCCGGCGATGCTCTGGCGGTCGAAGGCGGGGACTACAACCTCTGTGTGCCCGTCCCGGTCCAGGTCGGCAGCCAGCGCCTGCTCCAGGTTGCGGGCGCCGAATTCATGCGACCGGTACCCGGCGCGCTCCGCGGCCACCGCAAGCTCGCCGCCCGTCAGGGCGAGGAACCGCACCGAGCCCTGGCCGTCGGGATAGAGCACCTCTGCTATCTCGGTCTGCCCGCCGGGTCCGAGGGGCCCCACCGCCACCAGATGGCGCCAGCCCAGCAGTCGGTCGACCGGGCTGCTGGCAGCCACGATGCCGGCGCCTGAGCCGGCGACTACCGCGATCCAGGTTTCCCGGTCGTTGCTGACGGTGATGACGACATCGTCGGCGCCGTCTCCGTCGGCGTCGGCCAAAAGGGGGGTGATGGTCTCGATCACCTCGTCGCCGGACTGATAGACGGTGTCCACCTCGTTCACCCCGACGGTGACCACCGCCACCGAGGTGGCCTCCAGGTTGTCGCCCAAAGCGGAGTGGGGGTAGCGGTCGGTGGGCTCGGCCAGCACCATCACCTGCTCGGGGTTCATCTGTATGACTCGGGAGTCGGGCAGCACTTCCACCTCGGGCCTCCACAGCGTGCCGTCTGCCTCCAGCACGGTGAGCCGCCGGAGGTTGTCGACGTAGGCCGCCCGACCGCCGGCCAGGTAGACGGGAACGCTGTGGGGCGACGCGTTGGCCGGCGTGGTGGCCAAGCGCACCGAGCTGCCCTGGACGACCAGCACCGGGGGCTGGCCGGGATTCAGGCGATCACCGGGTATCTCCATGGGGGCAGGCTGCCCGCCAATCGGGATTCGGTACCCGCGGACCGTTCCGTCGTCCAGGGCCACAGCCCAGACGTCGCCGTCGGGGGTGCTGGTGCCGGTGATCCAGGTAGGCGTGCCGCCCAGGTTGATGTCTTTGGTGGGCACCTGCTGGATGAAGCCGGAGGCGAGCCCCGAGCCGGTCACCAACCGGTTGCCGTCGGGCTGGAATATGGGGTCGACGTGGATTGCCGGGGCGGGATCGGGCGCCGGGGCGGCGCTGGCCACCGGTTCGGAGACGACGGGGGTTGCAC
>JAPYOG010000201.1 GCA_028278785.1 Candidatus Poriferisocius anaerobius
AGGATGAAGGCGTCAGCAAGGCCACCAGCCCCACCACCATCGCTTCCCCGATCACCATGGCGGTGACCTGCCTGCCGCTGGCCCCGAGCGCTCGCAACAGCCCCCACTCCCGGATGCGCTGGCCTACGAGAATGGTGAAGGTGTTGTAGATGATGAACGACGACACCACCAGGATGACGATGGCGAATCCCAGCAAGAAGTTCTGGAAGAATCCGATGACCTCGTTGAACTCGTCGGTCTGCTCTTCCACAAGCTGCTGGTTGGCCACCACCTCCACGGTGCCGGGCAGAACTGCGGCCAGGTCGGCAGCCACTGCCTCCGCAGAGGCCCCCGCCACTAGGCGCACATCGATGCTGTCGAAGCCGCCGCCGTCGTGCAGAACCTGCCTGGCGGTATCGGCGTCCCACGCCACTATCTGGGCGCCCACGGTGGCGTCATCGCCGGTTCCGAAGCGGAAATGCCCCACCAGGGTGAAGGTGCGGGTGCCGGTGGGCGTAGCCACGCGGTAGCGCTCGCCGATCTCGAAGCCGTGCTCGCTGGCCGTGGTGGCGTCCATGGCGAATTCGCCTGGGCCTCGGGGCGGCCTGCTGATGCCGTCGGGCCAGATGCTCACCTGGCTGAGCAATTGATCGACGGGCCAGGACACCCCCATCTGCGGTGGTCCGAAGCTGGACAGCGGCTCGCCGTCGGCATCGATGGCGATCACGTTGAACTCGAAGACCGCGCCCTCCGCAGCCGCTACTCCCTCGACGGACCTCACCGTGTCTTCAAGGGCGGGGTCCACCAGCGGGGCGCTCAGCTCTCGGT
Organism: Candidatus Poriferisocius anaerobius; assembly: GCA_028278785.1. Lineage (GTDB taxonomy): Bacteria > Actinomycetota > Acidimicrobiia > Acidimicrobiales > Bin134 > Poriferisocius > Poriferisocius anaerobius. The sequence goes on from JAPYOG010000201.1 coordinate 808, forward strand.
CTCCGAACTCGGTCTGCGAGCGCACCGACAGGTCCACGCCTCGAAAAATGTCCTCTGAGAGGTCGCCGAATGTGGAGCGCAGCCCATCGGTGGTGATGAATACCCCGACGGTGAAGGCCACGCCGATCACGACGGACAGTGTGGTGAGCATGAACCGGATGCGGGTTCCGGCGATGCTCTTCAGGGCGTAGCGGATGAGGCCTATGTTCTATTTCTACTGGTGGGAGATGGCCTCTAGCACATTGAGGCGGTTGGCCCGGCGCCGCCGACCGCCGACCACATCATCTCCCTATTCTTCCAGGTCCTTCATATATTCCAAGATTTCTTCCACGGTTGCCCCCTCTGGCACGCCCTTGACGAATGAGCCCACTTGCAGGATCTTCATGTAGTCGAGGATCTGATCGGCGGTGGGGTTGCGCATCTCGCCCTTGAGCTGCCCGTCGGCCAAGAACACCGTCAGGTCGGCGAACGATGCCGCGCTCGCGTCGTGGGTGACCATCACGATTGTCTGTCCCAGATCGTCCACAGCGTCGCGCATGAACTTCAGAACGTCGTTGCCCGACCGGGAGTCGAGGTTTCCGGTCGGCTCGTCGGCAAAGATGATCTCTGGCTTGCTGGCCAGCGCTCTGGACACCGCTACCCGCTGCTGCTGGCCTCCTGAAAGCTCATTGGGCCGGTGGGTCAGCCGGTCGCTCAGCCCCACTGTGGCGATCACGCTGTCGACCCACTCCTGGTCGGGCTCGCGTTTCGCCAGGTCCATAGGCAGGGTGATGTTCTCGATTGCGTTCAGCGTGGGGATCAGGTTGAACGCCTGGAAGATGAACCCCACCCGGTCGCGGCGCAGCATGGTGAGCTCTTTGTCGCTGAGGGTGCTCAGGTCGGTGCCGCCGATGAAGGCCCGGCCGGCGGTGAGGTTGTCTAGAGCGGCCATGCAGTGCATGAGGGTGGACTTGCCCGAGCCCGAGGGGCCCATGATGGCGGTGAACTTGCCCTGCTCGAAGGTGATGTCCACCCCGTCGAGGGCTCTGACTTCGGTCTCTCCCGACCCGTAGACCTTCACTGCGCCCACCGCTCGGGCCGCGGCTGTGGTTTCGGTGGCCAGCGTGGACGCGTCGCTCATGGAAATTGCACCCCTTAGGCGTTGGCCGGGGTTGCCCCGGCGAGAATGATGGCTGGGAGACTACATGAAGGCAGGGCTTCTGCGCGTGGCCGTGCAGCCCAACTCGGTGGTGCATGCCCAACCTGCGAGCGCAATACCTGACTAAACAGGTCTGGATTATTGGCCGGCTATCCTGAGCCGCCGGGGTGCCTGCCGCTGCCCAAGTGCCGGAGCGCTCGGCGGACGCGGCCGCCTTCTAGGTCGGCGGTGGTGTCCTCAGGGGCGCCCACTGCCGCCTCAAGCGTGTCTGCGGGCTGCTTTTCCAGCTCGAAGACCGTTGAGTCGCAGTCTGCGAGCAGAAGCGGGGTCTCGAATCGGGGCGCACTTTGGGCAGGCTCGTCGGCTGTGCCCAAAGCGGTTTCCAACGCGGCTCGAATTTCCTCCAGCTTGAACTCGTCGGTGTTCATGACCGCCCGCAGGTGGCTCATCTGGTCTTCGGAAAAGTCGTTGGAAAACTGGTGCAGCCGCTCTATCCACTCATCCCGGTACTGCACGTACACGAGGTGTTGGCGACGAGCGGTTCCATAGTCGCTCCTCATCACCGCGAACACGGCCGCTTCTCCGGCCACATGCATGGCGCTGAGCTCGGCCCGCATCACCGGAACCGGGTGGCTGGCGATGGCCTCGCGCATCTTGGGGGCGAGCCTGTCGTGCCCGGCCAAGAGCTCGTCTCTTTGGCCCAGATCGATTTGGAGCCCGGAGGCGTTGATGTCGCCGAGCACCTGCTGATGGTTCTCTATCCACTCGGTTACCGTCTGCTGATAGCGGCGGTGCCATCCGGCCAACATCTCCTGTCCGGGCTGGCCGGGCTGGCCGCCGCTGGCCGCCGCCGGCGCTTCTTGCAGCGGGTGGGCGGCTGTTTCAGGCCTCGTCCCGTCGCCCTCTGCGCTGTTGTCGCGCTCCGGCCCGCCTGCTGGAGCAGTCGGCTCGGCACCCGCATCCAACCCCACAGGCCTGCTGGGGGCAGCGACGGGCCCGGGGCTGGGAACGGTATCGGGGAAGATGTCCCAAAGCGCTCGCTTCTTGCGGGTGGTGAAGGCAACAAGGGCCACAAGCAGCACACAGCCCAGGATGATCACAGCCGGTATTGCAAGCCCAGCTCTCACGGCTCTCTGGTTCTCACGGCTCTCTAGACGTGCTGGTGGCCAGCACGCGGACATTGGCAGGCGGCGCCGGAGTTGTCGCGGTGTGCTGACGGCACGACCAACAGGAGTCGCGTGCCGTGCCCCACCAGGTGACGTCGCAAACCGGACACCACATGGTGGCTTTGCGGCGCGCTTTTGTCGCGAACAGCCGAACACGAGCCGATGCGGGCATGCGGCCCACACTAGAAGCGCGCTCAGCCTGATAGGTGGATACCAGCAGTTTGCTGTCCTCCGGGGCATCCCGGGGGCCGCCGAGCCCGCCCGGCGGCGGACACCCCGCTAGGGGGCGGGTGCCTCTTCTTGGGGTGGAATGACCAGTGCTTGGCCGACTTGGATCAGATTGGCCGCACTGATGCCGTTGGCCTCGAGGATCTCATCCAGCGTCTTGCCGTACTGCAAGGCGATGTCGAGCAGCGTGTCGCCCTCCACCACGATGTGGGTGCGCTCCCCGGGGCGAACGGTGCCGTCGCTGTTGAGCACAACGGGCGCGTCCTGAGGTATCTCTATCTCCTGGCCGATGCTCAAGACATTGGGATTCTCCAAGTCGTTCACTGCCATAACCGCAGCCAGGCTGGTGCTGAATTCGTCGGCAATGCTGCCCAGGGTATCGC
>JAPYOG010000202.1 GCA_028278785.1 Candidatus Poriferisocius anaerobius
CAGCTCGGCGGGGAACTCCAAGAAGGGTGTGAACTCGTTCCAGGACTGCCGCCATGAGCGGATCATGGCCGGGTAGGTGTCCTCCCAGTCTTCGGCGAAGGCCGCGAACTGGGTTTCGGCGGCTTCGACGGTGGGGGCGGTGTAGATGGCCCGCATGGACTTCGTTATCGGCCCCCAGTGCGTCTTGGAGGCGCAGCGCAAGCTGTTGCGGACCATGTGCACCACGCAGGTCTGCACCACGGCGCCGGGCCAGGTGGCCCTGATGGACTCGGGCAGGCCCCGCAGCCCGTCGCAGCACACGATCAAAGCGTCGGCCAGGCCCCGGTTGCGGAGCTCGCCCAGCATGGCCGCCCACTGCTTGGCGCCCTCGCCGCCTGTTGGGCCCGGCCAAAGGCCCAAAACGTCGCGCTCGCCGGCCAGGTCGACGCCGATGGCCACATAGACGGGCCGGTTCGCGACCTGCGAGTCGCGGGCCTTGACGGTGATGGCGTCGATCAAAAGCACCGCATAGACGGGCCCGAGGGGCCGGTTCTGCCACACGGCCATGTCGGAGACGATCTCGTCGGCGATCTCCGAGATCGCCTCCCGGCTCACCGAGGCGTCGTAGATCTCCTCCAGGTGCGCCTGGATCTCCCCGGTGGCGAGCCCCTTGGCATACAGCGAGATCACGTTGCCCGACAGGCCGCCCAAGCGGCGCTGGTGCTTGGGCACCGTGACGGGCTCGAACGTGCCCGCCCTGTCGCGGGGCACCCGCAGACCGATCTCGCCGATCTCGGCGGCGGCCCGCTTGGGCGACGAGCCGTTGCGCGAGTTCCCCGACCCGCGGCCCACCGGAGCGCGGCGCTCACAGCCCAGGCGGTCGGCCATCTCGACCTCCAGCCCGATCTGGAGAACCCGGCGCACCAGCCCAGCCAACAGCCCGCCGTCGCCGGTCAGCTCCACACCCTCGGCCCGGGCACGCTCGACCAACAGCCCGGCCCAGTCCTGCATAGCCGCCACGCCAGCGGCCCCTTCCGCCGGCGCAGCCGGCAAATAATGATCAGCCGCAGACATGACCCTTCCCGGCCCGCAGCACCCGGCCGCGGACCCTCAGACCACGCCCGATACACAAAATTCCCGAGTGTCATTGTGAATCACCCCGGGTTTGGTAGAGGCTGTTTTTGTTGGGCCACGGCCGGTGTGGCTGTGGTGTTGTGATAGTAGGCGGTTTCGTGGTCGGCGGGGGTGGTGTATGTGTATCGGCCGGGCAGGAGTTGGCTGTGGCTGCGTCGGTGGTTGTACCAGTCGATGTATTCGAGGGTGGCGAACTCGACGTCGCTTTGTCCTTGCCAGGGGCCGCGCGGGTAGATCAGCTCCCATTTGAACAGTCCGTTGAAGCTCTCGATCATGGCGTTGTCGTAGCTGTCGCCTTTGGAGCCGACCGAGGCGACGATGTCGTTGTCGTCGAGGCGCTGGCTGTAGCGGATGGAGAGGTATTGCGATCCCCGGTCGCTGTGATGGGTGACCGTTGAGATGTCGTGGCCGCGGCGCCTGCGGGCGGAGATGGCCATGTCCAGGGCGTCGAGGGCCAAGTCGGTGCGCAAAGAGCGCGACGCCTGCCAGCCCAGCACGCGGCGCGAGTAGGCGTCGATCACGAACGCCATGTACACCCAGCCGCTGCGGGTCGGGACCCAGGTTAGGTCGGCGAGCCAAAGCCGGTTCGGCGCCGGCGCGGCGAAGTCCCTGTTCACCAGGTCCTCGGGCGTCTCTTCGCCGCTGCCGGGGGTGGTGGTGCGCGGCTTTCGGCCCCGGCGGGCGCCCGCCAGTCCCATCTGGGCCATCAGCCGCTCCACGGTGCAGCGGGCCACCCGCACCCCCTCGACGCGGTTGAGGTGGTCCCACACCTTCGCCGCCCCATAGGCGTCGTAGTTCGCCCTGTGCGCCCTGGCGATCATCGGCCTCAGCTGCGCATCGCGCACCGCGCGCGCCGACGGCGGCCGGCTCCTGGCCGCGTAATAGGTGGACGGGGCGATCCCGACGCCGTGCTCTGTGAGCACCGCGCAGATCGGCTCGACCCCGAACCGGCGCCGGTGGGCGTCGATGAACGCCACTACGACCTCCACTGGCGGTCGAGCTCCGCCCCGAAGAAAGCCGACGCCGCCTTCAATATCTCGTTGGCCCGGCGCAGCTCGCGGTTCTCCCGCTCGAGATCTTTGATACGGGCACGCTCGGCCGTGGTCACCCCCGGGCGGGCCCCGCCGTCGGTCTCCGCACGACGCACCCACTTGCGCACCGACTCCGCCGACGGGCCCAGCTTGTCGGCGACCGAGCAGATCGCCTCCCACTGCGACCCATAATGCCGCTCGTTGTCAAACACCATCCGCACCGCCCGCTCACGCAGCTCGGCCGGACACCTCCCATAATTTGGCATTGCTCCATCCTCTCAAGGAACAGAGCCTCCACCGAACCCGGAGCGATTCATGCGAAGACCTGGCCTGTCTCATGTGCGCAACAGGGATCGGCTCTCAACCTCCCCGACTCGAACTTGGGATCGTTGTCAAGGACGAGTCTGGGAACTACTGGCTGTGCATGCAGCCCTTGTGCGACAGTGTGCGTATTGACGGCATCAGAGCGTTTCCCCTGATGCCGCTCCGCGAGCGCATCGAGGCGGACACGCCGGATGCGATGTTCAAAGACCAAGCGGGCCAGGTTGTCTCAGTCAACTTCGAGAAGCATCCCCACAAACTCGTCATGCCAGAGTTTGAGCCGAACGAAGATGGGTCGGTAGTCGCGGTAGGAGAAGCGCCGGATTGGCGGTTCGAAGGCCGCAACGCAAGCTATGAGGCGATTACGCGCTTGCGACCTGAGATCGTGTCTCAAGCGGTTCACGGGTTCACTTCAATGGCTTCCCGAGTGGGTGTGGACGTGTCGGAGTGGATGAGACAGGGCGCGCGGCAATAGCAGGAGGCTGCTAGCTGCCGTTGACGCTGACCGGGACTTCGTTGGGGAAGTGGCAGGCCACGAAGTGGTCGGGGGCGATCTCCCGCA
>JAPYOG010000203.1 GCA_028278785.1 Candidatus Poriferisocius anaerobius
CTCCACGATGTCCCACAGCCGGTCCCGGTCGGGGGTGTCGGGGGTGCCCTCGTAGATGATCGAGGTGGCCCCGTTGGCCAGTGGGCCGTACACGATGTAGCTGTGGCCGGTGACCCAGCCGATGTCGGCCGCGCACCAATAGATATCGGTGTCGGGCTTCAGGTCGAACACGTATTTGTGGGTGAAGGCCACCTGGGTGAGATAGCCGCCGGTGGTGTGCATGATGCCCTTGGGCTTGGCGGTGGTGCCCGACGTGTACAGCAGGTATAGGAGCGCCTCGGAGTCCATGGGCTCGGGCGGGCAGTCGGCGGGGGTGCCGGCCATGAGGTCGTGCCACCACAGGTCCCGGCCCTCGGCCATGTTCACGCCGGTGTCGCAGCGGTTGACCACCACCACGTGCTCCACCGAGGCCGCTCCCTGGCTGAGGGCGGTGTCCACGTTGGGCTTCAGCATGGAGGGGGCGCCGCGGCGGTAGCCGGCGTCGGCGGTGATGATGAGGCGGGCCTCGGCGTCCTCGCAGCGGTCCACGATGGCGTCGGGGGAGAAGCCGCCGAAGATCACCGAGTGGGCCACCCCGATGCGGGTGCAGGCCAGCATGGCCACCGGCAGCTCGGGGATCATCGGCATATAGATGGCCACCCGGTCGCCTGCGCTCAGGCCCAGGCCCTTGAGCACGTTGGCGAACTTGGACACCTCGGCAAGCAGGTCGGCGTAGGTGATGGCGATGGTGTCGCCCGGCTCGCCCTCCCAGTGGAAGGCGACCTTGTCGCCCTTGCCCGCCTCGACGTGGCGGTCGAGGCAGTTGTACGACACGTTGAGGGCGCCGCCGACGAACCACCTGGCAAAGGGCAGGTCCCATTCCAGCGCGGTGTGGAAGTCGGTGTCCCAGCTCAGCAGATCGCGGGCCTGCCGAGACCAGAACGACTCATAGTCGGCGTCGGCCTCGTCATACAGCGAGCGGTCGCTGGCCAGCGCTGCGGCGGCGAAATCCGCGGCCGGGGCGAAGGTGCGCTCCTCGACGTAATAGTCCTCGATGGTGGCATCAGCCATGGTCTGTCCTTTCCGAAGTTCTCGCGTGACTGCGTGGCGAGCCTACATATTGTGGCCTTGCAAAGGATGTGGTCATGCAGTGCAGCGAGCCGACGCAGCCATACTCCCAGCGTACGGCAAGGAGGCGCAACGCCGCGAGGGGCGTCGATGCCTAGCAGGACACGAGCGATTATCTCTGCGACACACCACTAGGTCGCATCCCATTCGGCGACGGTGAAGGCGCCTAGTCCGGCCGGGTCGAGCAGGGCTTCGGCTTCGATGGCCCGGCTGCGTCCGGCCAGCGCGGCGAGATCGCCTTGGGCGGCCTCGGCTCGCCAGACGGCATTGCCTTCGGCCACCAGTTCGTGGATGCCGTGTGTTCGCAACCAGGCGGCTTGGTCGGTGACCCTGGCGGGAGGACACACCGCCGATAGTTGGTCCAAGGCCACCTCGCAGGTGATGTCCTGGGTGCCGGGAGCGGTCCACGGGTCGTCGCCCTGTTCGTGGCCCCGGTAGGTCCGCAGCCACTCGGGCCATGGTCGGGAGGCCATCTCCTCGGTGGTGCTCATGTAGTCGACGACTACAACGGTCCCCTGGTCGATGGCCGACAGGGCTTGGGCCAGCCAGGCACAGGCATGGTCTTGGCGGGGTGTTAGCCGGGTGTCGGGGTTGGGGCGGCGGTCGCCGATCTCGTGGCCCGCGGGGTCTAATAGGCGCAGCGGCAGGTTGTCGAGCAGTTCGTTGGCAAAGACCACTCCGGTGAGGGGACCACCGGGCATTGCCGAGGCTGACTCTCCCACTGTGTGAGCAGCCCGCCCCGCTGCGCTGCGCTCCACGTTCACCCACCGCATGGCCGGCGTGCAGCCAGGCTCGGCTTTGGCCACTGTCCGGGCCAGCGTGCCCGGCCCGGCGCCGGCGTCGACCACGGTGAACGGGTCGGGTCGGCCCAACTCCTCCCAGCGGCGGTCCAGCATTCGGCCCACCACGGCGCCGAATAGCGGACCGATCTCGGGGCTGGTGATAAAGTGGCCGCTGCGCCGTCCGGGGTGCCCCGACTCGTAGAACCCGTGCTCTGGGTCATACAGCGCCCGCTCCATGAACTCGGCGAAACCTGTCATGTCGCAAACTTACGCGGAAATCGAGGGGCAAAGGTGGCCTGCAACCGGCCGCGTGACGCGGATCTCCATGTACCCGATGACCGTTGGCGAACACCTTGGCAAGTCGGTAGCACCCTTGGTCGACCGAATAGCCCGCGATGAGCTGGCTTCGACCGCGACGGCACCTGGAACCTGCGCGACTATATTGACTTGGCGTTGCTGGGAGGGTTCCCCTGTGCGGTGACAGCTCTTGACCCCCGCGCTCGACGCGGGTGGCTCGAAACATATGCCGATGAGATCGTCACGCGAGACTCCACTCTGGTGGGCAGCGGCCACGACTGCACTCGGCGAGACCGCTATTTTGGCCCCTATGCCCTGAACTCGGCTGGCATTGTGGACGACATCACGTTGTTTGCGGTGGCGGGCATTGACCGGCGGATAGCATCGAGATACCAGGAGTTGCTGAGTCGGATGAGCTGTGCCCAGCAGCAGCTTATGGACCTGAAATGTCGACATAGCGCTGGAGCCTCCCAGCGTCGTGCGCCTCGCCGTAGGAGCGGGCATTGAGCGGGGCTATCTGGTCGGCATAGCTCTACAGCCAGGCGCGTGCGGTGATTTCACCCAACTCCAGGGTGGGCTCGGGAAATCCGCCGCGTATTGACGAGTCGGGGAATGCACTTGTCCATACCGACAGGTCGAGGCTGTGGAGATGCCATCCCAAGGCTAAGAGAGACCATGCATAACGAACGTGGTTCTTGTTGCTGGATCAAGGATCGCCTACTCCACCGCTGGTGTAGGGTGTTGAATTGCCGTATATTGGGAAGCGAATATCGCCGTTAGTCTGCTGAAGCCACATTACGCCATGGATATGTAGAGCTAGCAGTCGTGGGGCATGATCTGACGATGTGGCATCGAGGAGTGCTTCTCCGATGACACAGGCTTTACCATCTGTTCGCAGTTGTCGATCAATAGCCTCAACGACCCAGATATATCGCGGTAAGCGGCTTAGACTGTATTCCCGGCGGATATCGATAGGTAACCTTCGTTGTGCCAAGGAAGCTTTGAATTTATTTGATCGAATTGCGTAGGTCTTGAGTGCAAGTCGTTTCAATCTGACAAGTTCTGTCAAAGCCACAAGTGAGGCTTGTTCGTTTAGGACTTGAGTTATCTGTTCAGATGCACGCAGGAGGTACCATCCTCCTCTTCGCTCAGCAGCTTCAGGTGTGAGCCATATTTTTTCGGGCAATGGCGCGTGGATCGTACGCCATGGACCGTAGTTTCTGTCGATTCTGTGGTCGGTGTCGTTCAAGACATTGTCGATGGTTAGATAAGGTCCTGTCTGATCGTCATGGCGTATGAATTCGATCCAGTTGCTTTTAGACTGGCCAGTTCGCCGATAGCCACAGAGAATGAATGCATGGTCCATTGTCCCAACAAGGACTGGGATACCGGAGTTGAGGAATCGGCAACAAATAGGGATGATTCGATAATCCCAGGAACCAGGAGCCGCGTATTCATTGGGGGCGATTGGGTCCGGTGTTTGCCAAGGCAATCCTGGACTAGGTAATTCTCCTACGGAGTAGTACATGGCCGGGAGATTGAAAGTTCTGAACAGTTCACTCAGTTGAATAACCGTCAACCCTTGGGAAGGTACTGCCCGGTGTGGCTGAAGGCTTGGATCAGCATGCAACGAAAAATCTGCTTTGACTCGTCGGGCTATGTCACCCCGTAAGTAGGCTGTGAAGTGACACATCCAGGCAGCAGCTTGTGCGCAAGCACCTAGCTGAGCATCTTGCTGAGCAAAGGGTACGCCGTGGACTGTGAGTTCTTGGCCGAAAAAGTTGACCTTCTCAGTGACCGCGGCGCGTACTGCATCAGCTAGGTCTGGTGGTGGTGGGAGCATTGCTCGCGATACGAGACCTGTTGCCACGGGACGAACGACCACATAGCCTATGTAATCAGACTGGTTTGCGCTGTCCCAAAGTGACTCTGATTTCAGTCTCTTAGCAAAAAAGTGAATGCGGTGGGTAGAGTCCGGAACATCTGGGAATTGGCGGGAAAAATAAGCGGAGAACTCACTGCGGTAGTCCAAGTCGAGATACCGGGTTTCGACTACCATTGTTGTCGCACCCAGTGAGCGAGCGACATCAACACAACGACGAAGCGGCGCATCGTTTAATGAGCCCAAGTACCGATTAAGTGCCTCATCCCACTCGTCGTCTGAAGTCGGATAGTGGACCTCTGCCGGGTCAGGCTCTCCCCATTCCGCCAAATGCACGGAATGCTGCTTTCTCAAGCCATTTGCAGGTTTGCCGACGAGGCCTCAGCCTTCCGCCGAATCTCGGCAATTCTTGCCAGACCCTCGTTCAACTCCCGATGCTGTTCGTCTGTCAACAGCTCGGTTGGGTCGTCCGGAAGCTGCGATGTCGTGTCGTTATGCTCCAGGCTTGGCAAAACCGGTTGTGGCATGTGGCTCTCCTTTGGGCAGACTCAAGCATAAGAAATTTTTCATTGCCATGCTACCGGTGGGTAGTGACGGTTTGGTGGTCTTCCAATTGCCTTAGCCGTTTAATTACGCGAGCCTGCGCGGAAGGGGGGAGGGGGGTGTCGCCCCTTCCGCGGCAGGAAGGATAGACAGCGGCGGGGTGGTCGTAGT
>JAPYOG010000204.1 GCA_028278785.1 Candidatus Poriferisocius anaerobius
GGCGGGGAAGTAGGGCAAGCCCAGGGCTTCGAACCGGGGGCGGGCGGTGTCGCCCCGGTCGATCACCGTGGCCACGGCCACCACCTCGGCGCCGGTGTCGCGTATCACCTCGTAGGCCTTCTCTGTGGAGTTCCCGGTCGTGGTGGCGTCCTCAAGGAGCAAGACCCGGTGGCCCGGTCCGATGGGGGCGCCTTCGATCTGCTGTCTCGTCCCCCGATTTTTCGGCGCCTTGCGAACCGAAAACCACTGTCCGCTGGTCTCGGCGGCGATGCCCACCGCCAGCGGGTCGGCGCCCATGGTCATCCCGCCGGCCGCGTCGAACTCGATGCCGGCCTCCCGCACCTGCTCGACAATCGCCCGGCATGCCACCCGGAGGTCGGCCCATCGGCACAGGGCCGCCTTGACGTCGACGAAATCGCTGGACATGGCCCCGCTGGCCAGCTCGATCGGCTGGTCCAGTTTTCGCAGCCCTTGCCGCTTGATGATGTCAATAAGCGCCGCATCAGCCATGCCCCCACACTAGCGGCCGCCGATGAGCATGCTGGTTTATCTGAAATAAAAGGAAAATAATTAGATTTCCACAAGCGATCCCCAACTCCGGCCCGCTACGGTCAACTCAAACTTCCCCCTTCAACTCAATATCGAGGGGAGGAGCCTGTGCCTGCTCCGCCTGTTCCCTGCACCTGGGCGCCGTGGTGGACATCCGAGGAAGTCCGCGATTTCCTCGGCCATGTGGAGCGCGTCGTCCAAACCCGGTTTGGCGATTGCAAGCTCGACGAGGTCGACGGAACCGTGTCGGTGCCGAACATGGAATGCGTGCTCGGGCTGTCCAACCTGGCGCAAATCTGCCGTGCGTCCGATCCCGCCGATTGGCACCTGGCGATCTACAGCCACATCGCCCGGCTCGACGATTTCACCCCCGAGGTGCTGGTCGAGCGCCTCGGCGACTACGAGCGGCTCAAACCCGACTTGAGGATCAGGGTGGTCGGCCCCCACCACCTGGCCCACGTCGACCCCGTGTCCGACTCGCTGCCCCTCGGCCTGCATGCCTGCCTGTCGGTCGATCTCGACGGCGCCGCCTGCCCAGTGGACAGCGGCTACTTCAACGACTGGGGTGTGGACCATGCCGAGGTTATGTCCATCGCCTTGGCGAACACCTTGATGGGCGAGCCGCTCGTCGCCCAGGAAACCGGCGGGCTGTCGGCCAACTTGCGGGTGCTCGCCGGCGATTCCCTGTTCGTGTCGGGCCATCTGCTCGACTTCGCCCGCACCGTTCCCGACATCGGCGCCCAGGGGGCGGTGGTCACGGTGCCCACAGCCCAGACCGTGGTTGTCTGCCCCGTAGACGTGAGCGAGCAGTTTGTGGGCGACGTCGCCTCCATGCTGGCCTTCAGCTACGTCCGCTACCTGGAGGGCCCCAACTCGGTCAGCCCCAACGCTTTGTGGTGGCGTCCCGGCCATCCGCTGGAGGCCTTCGCGTGTCTTGACAACCAGAGCGTGGAGCTCGTCGCCCCAGAGCCCCTCCGCAGCCGTCTGCGGGGTGGGTGAAGGCGCTGATAGGCTGGCCGCGATGGCCGGCTACCAGACCCCCGAATGGCACCCTGCTTTCGAGGAGTACTGCGAGACCATCTTCGAGTTGGCCGAAGACGACGTCGACGTGATCCAAGCACGGATCGCCGAGCGGCTAGACGTGTCCCGCCCCGCGGTGTCCGAGATGATCCACCGCTTGGAGTCCGAGGGTTTGGTCACGCTCAGGGGCCGCACCATAGAGCTGTCTGCCGACGGGATGGACTTGGCCGAGCGGGTGGTGCGCCGCCACCGGCTGGCCGAGGTGTTCCTCACCGAAGTGCTGGGCCTGTCCTGGTCGGATGCCCACGCTGAGGCCGGCAAGTGGGAGCACGTCATCTCCCCCAAAGTCGAGCGGGCCATGATGCGGGTGCTCGACGATCCCACCACCTGCCCTCACGGCAACCCCATCCCCGGCGCCGGCTATCAGGCGCCCCCCACCAAGGCGCTGGCCAAGATCGAGGTGGGCCAGCGCTTTGTGGTCACCCGCATCACCGAGGAACTGGAGTTCACCGAGGGCTTGCTCGACTTCCTGGAGGGCTCTTCGGTGATTCCCGGCGCCGAGGGGGTCATCACCGCCACTTCGCCCGACGGCACTACCACCGTGGAGATCAACGGCAACCATGTCGGCATCGGCAGCTTCGCCAGCCACCGCATCCTGGTGACCGCCGCCTGAGCCAACCCGATGCTGCCGCCACCGGCGCTTTGAGCGGGCACGGTGCTTTAGGTGGGCGCTGTCATTCGGTGCCTGTTTATACTGGCGATCTGGTCCTTGCCAGCGAGCAGGGCTTTGAAATCTCGACCGAGGGGTAGCCATGAATCTCGACTACGACGTTTACGACGCCGACAACCACTTCTACGAGCCCATTGACGCCTTTACCCGGCATCTGCCGGAGCGGTATAAGAGCGCCATCCGCTATGTGGACATCGAGGGCCGCACCAAGATAGCAATCAACAACAAGATCAGCGAGTACATCCCCAACCCCACCTTCGAGGTGGTGGCAGCCCCAGGCGTCTGGGAGAGCTACCACCGGAACAAGAACACCGAGGGCAAAACCCTGCGGGAGCTCACCGGCAAGCCCATCCGCTGCCAACCCGCCTACCGCCACCCCGATGAGCGGATCAAGCTGCTCGACGAGCAGGGAGTGTACGCCACGCTGATGTTTCCCACCCTGGCGTCCCTGCTCGAGGAGCGCATGAAAGACGACGTCGAGCTGACCCACGCCGCCATCTCAGCGTTCAACCGGTGGATTCTCGACGAGTGGACCTTCAACTACCAAGACCGCATCTTCGCCACGCCGATCATCACCCTGCCCGATCCCCGGCGGGCCATCGAGGAGCTGGAGTGGTGCGTGGAGAACGGCGCCCGGGCCGTGTTGGTCCGCCCGGCGCCCGTGCCCGGCATCATGGGCTCCCGCTCCATGGGCCTTCCCGAGTTCGACGACTTCTGGAACGTGGTGGAGCAAACCGGGATCCTGGTGACCTGCCACTCCTCGGACTCCGGCTACGACGTTTACTCCAACAACTGGGAGGGCGGACGCGACGAGTACCTGCCATTCAAGCCCGCCGCTTTCCGCGCCGTCATCAACCACGGGCGGCCCATCTTCGACACCATCGCGGCCATGATCTGCCACGGTTTGTTCGAGCGCCACCCAGGCGTGCGGGTGGCCTGCGTTGAAAACGGCTCCACCTGGGTGGCCCCGCTGCTGCTCGAGATGTCCAACGCCTACGGCAAGATGCCCCAGGAATTCGCCGAGCACCCAGTGGAGACCTTCCGCCGACACATCTCGGTGAGCCCGTTCTACGAGGAGGACATCCCCGGCCTCATCGACGACATCGGCGTGGACCGGGTGCTTTTCGGATCCGATTTCCCCCACCCTGAGGGCCTTGCCCGCCCGCTCGACTACATCAACGAGGTTGCCGGTCGCAGCCCCGAAGAGCAGCGGAAGGTAATGTCCGAGAACCTCAAGGAGCTGATCACCCTGAGGCCGGCGGCATGAGCAACCGCAGGGCGCGCTGTACCGCTTGCCTCGCCCCGTGAGCGGGCAAAGCGAAACAGCCGACGCCGACGCCGCTCGCCGCACAGGAGCAGACGAAGGCGCCGAGGCTGAGCGCACCAAAGGGCTGATCGACCCGGTGTCCCTGGGGCGCTGGATGGACGATCAGGGCCTGGCCGGCCGGGGAGAGCCTGTCACCAGCCGGTTCATCTCCGGTGGTGCCTCCAATGAGATCTTCGAGATCTGCCGGGGTGAGCACCGCTGGGCCTTGCGCCGCCCTCCCCGAGATGTCCCCGAGGGGCGCAACGAGATCATGATGCGGGAGTACCGCATCATCTCGGCGCTGGCCGACACCGACGTGCCGCACGCCCGAGCCGCCGGCGGCACCGACGACACCAGCGTGCTGGGCTCGGCCTTCTACCTCATGGACTTCGTGGACGGCTGGTCGCCCATCAGCGAGTCGGGCTGGCCCGAGCCGTTCGCCTCCGACATGGACGCCCGGCCCGGATTGGCCTTCGAGCTGGTCGACGCCATCGCCAAGCTTTCCAGGGTCGACTGGAAGGCCAACGGGCTTGAGGGTCTGGGGCGACCCGACGGGTTCCACGAGCGCCAGGTCGACCGCTGGTACGCCCATCTCAGCCGGTTCAAGTTCCGCGACATCCCCGGCCTCGAGGAAGCCGGCGACTGGCTCCGGGGCCGCACCCCGCGCAGCTATGTTCCGGGCATCATGCACGGCGACTACCAGTTCGCCAACGTCATGTACCACCACGGCGCCCCGGCCCGACTGGCCGCCATCGTCGACTGGGAGATGGGCACAGTGGGCGACCCGCTCTTGGACCTGGCCTGGGTGGTCATGAATTGGCCCGACCACGAGGCCGACCGGCCGTCGATGGGCTACATCGACTACGAGGGCCTGCCCTTCACCGGCGACCTGCTCGAGCGCTACGCCGCCATGTCGGGCCGCGATGTGGACGAGATGGACTACTACGTGATCCTGGCCCGCTTCAAGCTGGCCATCGTCTTGGAGGGAGGCTACGCCCGCTTCGTCTCCGGCGAGGCAGACAACCCCCGCTTGGAGGGTTTCGGCCAGATCGTGCTTGACCTGGCCCGCGACGCCGCAGCCCTGGCCCAGGCCACCAAGCTCTAGCGGTTCACCAGCGGCTCATCACCAGCGGCTCAAACGTCCCACACCACCGGGAGGGCAGCGGGGGAGCGCAAGCCGAGGCCCACGATGGCCGGCGTTTCGGCGTCCGGGTCCAACCGCAGGCCGGGCAAGCGGTCGGTCAGCTTATCCAGCACGACGCGCATCTGCATGCGGGCCAGGTTGATGCCCAAGCACAGGTGTACACCGGCACCGAACGACATTCCGATCTTCTTGTCGCGGAAGATGTCGAAGCGCTCGGGGTTGTCCCAGCGGGAGGGGTCGTGGTTGGCCGATCCCAGGGATATGTCCACAAACGCGCCGGCGGCCACCTTCTCGCCCTCCAGCTCGGTGTCGGACATGGACATCCGGGAGATCAAGGTTATGGGCGTCTCCCACCGCAGCGTCTCCTCCACCACGGCGTCCACCAGCGAGCGGTCGTTCTGAACGGCCTCGAACTGGTCGGGGTGCGAGAGCAGCCCCAGCATCATGTTGCTGGACGACCGGAAGGTGGTTTCCGCGCCCGTGGGCAAAAGCAGCCGGCCGAAGCCGATGACCTCGTCGTCGGTCAGCCGCTTCCCGTCCGGCAGCTCAGCTTTGATCAAGACGCTGAGCAGGTCGTCTTGCGGGTTGACCCGGCGCTCCTTCACCACCGGCTCCAGATAGTCGTACAGCCACTGCGACGCAGCGAACCCGCGCTCCATCTCCGCGGCCATGTTGATGAGCTCCACCGTCCGGCGGTAGAAGGCCGGCAGGTCGGACTCCGGCAGCCCCAGGGCCATGGAGATCACGTGAATCGGGAACATGAACGTGAACTCGCTCACCAGGTCGGCCCGCCCCCGGTCGGCGAACGCGTCGATGTAGTGGTTCATCACCGGGTGTACGATCTCGTTCTCCCAGCGATCCATCTCCCGGCGGGAGAACGCGTGCTGGATCAGCGCGCGGTAGATTCCGTGCTCGGGCTCGTCCATCTCCAAGATGGTGTGCCCCATCACCTTGCCCATCGACTCCTCGTATACCGAAGCCGAGAACGTCTCCCCGTCGCGCAGCACCGTTTCTGCCCCGGAGTAGGAGTAGACGCTGGTCACGGGCCGCCCCCCCGCTAGCTTGTCGCTCACCGATTTGATGCCGAACCGGTGCTCCATGCTGCCGTGGTGTACCGGGCACTCGGCCAAGACCTCGGTGAAGATCGGGTAGGGGTCGGACATCGCCTCGGAGCCCTGCGACCTGTCGAAGGCCTCGAAGGGGTCGTAGCCCTCGTCGCCGGGCTCGGGCGCCCGTGCCGCTGCCAAGGTCTCTGCTGGTGTCATTGTGAACTTCATGGGCAGTTATCATAATCACGGCCCCAAGAGTAAGGTAGCCCCATGGCTATTGATTTTTCTGTTGAGCCCGAGTTCCAAGAGAAGCTCGATTGGATGGACGCTTTCGTCACCAACGAGATCGAGCCCATCGACCTCTACTTCCAGGGCACGGTCAACCCCTTCGACCGCAGCAACGAGACAGCCAACGCGCTGATCCGCCCGCTCCAGGAGAAGGTGAAAGAGCAGGGGCTGTGGGCCTGCCATGTGGGGCCCCACCTCGGCGGCGCCGGCTACGGCCAGGTGAAGCTGGCTCTGATGAACGAGATATTGGGCCGGGTGCTCTGGGCCCAGATCGTGTTCGGCTGCCAGGCCCCCGACTCCGGCAACGCCGAGATCCTCGCCCACTACGGGAACGACGAGCAGAAGGAGATGTACCTCCAGCCGCTGCTCGACGGCGAGATCTCCTCAACCTATGCCATGACCGAGCCCCAGGGCGGCTCCGATCCCAACTACTTCACCTGCCGCGCCCACAGAGACGGCGACGAGTGGGTGATCAACGGCGAGAAGTGGTTCGCCTCCAACTTCAAGTACTCCAAGTTCACGATCGCCATGGTCATCACCAACCCCGACGTGCCGGTGTACCGGGGCTCGTCGATGATGCTGGTGCCCAGCGACACTCCCGGCATCGAGGTTGTGGCCGATGTGGGCCTCGGCACCGAGCCGATCGAGGGGGGCGACCACGCCTACTTGAGGTTCAACGATGTGAGGATTCCGGCCGAGAACCTGCTGGGCGAGGAGGGGGCCGGTTTCAAGATCGCCCAAACCCGCCTCGGAGGCGGGCGGGTCCACCACGCCATGCGCTCGGTGGGCGTGGCCCAGCAGGCCCTCGACATGATGTGCGAGCGGGTGCTGTCGCGCGAGACCAAGGGCTCTCTCATCGCCGACAAGCAGTCCATTCAGCACTGGGTGGCCGACTCGTGGATCCAGGTCCAGCAGTTCCGCCTCCAAGTGCTCCACTGCGCCTGGATGATCGACAAGGAGGGCGACTACTCCAAGGTCCGCCACTACATCGCCGGGGTCAAGGTGGCCACCCCCAAGGTGCTGGTCGACGTGGTGTACCGGGCCATCCACGCCCACGGCTCCCTCGGGGTGTCAAACCACACGCCCCTTACCGCCATGTGGCAGTACGCACCGATCATGGGCGTGGTGGACGGTCCTACCGAGGTCCACAAGAACACCGTGGCCAAGCAAGTCCTCAAAACCTACAAGCCCTCCGACGGCCTCTTCCCCGCAGCGCACCTGCCCACCCGCATAGACACCGCGCGTGCCTACATCGAGTCGCGGCTCGAGCACGAAATAGGCAACCTCTGAGGCAACCCCTGATCGGGCTCTAATCGGGTGGAAACACCCCGAGGTCGCCGGCGATCAGGTAGCACATGAATGCGATCACGGCCGTGTTCAATATGCTCACCGGCCACTTCAGCCGATGGTCGGCCCGCCAGAACCGCCTGATGCTCAGCGCGTTGAACACGATGGCCACCGCCCCGATCGCAACTCCGAGTGCGGGCCCGACCTGCTCGGCCACCCCCAGCACCGGCAGCAAGTACGGAAAGACGAAGTAGGTGAGCAGGCACCGGGTGCCCGAAACCGCCATTGACTGGCTGAACCGGCGTTCGGCCGCGTCCTGGGGCGCAATCTCGGGTGGAGCGGTTGTGACGGCCATCGGCTGACAGTCTCCCATCC
>JAPYOG010000205.1 GCA_028278785.1 Candidatus Poriferisocius anaerobius
CATCCTGCCCATCACCGCCTTCGTGGCCGCCGGCTTCGAGCACAGCATCGCCAACATGTTCTTCTTGCCGCTGGGCTGGCTGGTGTCCACCGACGCCGAGGCCCTCGCCGCCGCCGGCCTCACCGCCGAGCAGATCGACCGCCTCAACTTCGGCTGGGTGGCGCACAACCTGGTAGCCGTCACCCTCGGCAACATCATCGGCGGCGCCCTAGTCGGCCTCACCAACTGGACCGTCTACCTACGTCGGCAGTAATTGGCCACCCAGCTCGCCAGCCGTCGCGGTCTCTGGGCCGAGTCGACCAATTCATAGTGACCGACGCCCTACATTCACCGACCTGGTGACTTGCGATGACATACGAGAGCGAGTCGAGCGCATTCGCCCGCATCCGCAGAATGCCCTGGCGATTCTCGTCGCTGGATCTAATCGAACTCGGAGGCTGTGGCGCCGAGATTGGATGCGTTTTCGGAGACGGTGCGCTGGGTGGCCTCGTTGAAGCCGTCGGGGTTGGTGGCCCGCACTTCCAGGACAAGCTCGACGTCGGGACCGAGGTGGGCGCTGATGTGTTCGGCGACCTCGCCAAGCTCTTTGATGCAGCGCACGGGATCGAGGTCGAACTGGGCGTAGAACCGGGTTGAGCCCTGGGCAGGTGGTGGCTCGGGGCTATCCCCCAGGTCGCCTGGTGGAGGGGTCTCGGGGCTGTGTTCAGGTCCTTCAGCAGGTCCTTCAGCGGTGGGCTCTGGCACTTCGGGTTCGGGCAGTCGTCCGGGGTGAATGAGCAGGCCGCTTGGGGTTGGGTTGACGTGCTGGCCGGTTTGGATGCCGACCCAGGTCGATCCGTCGTGGGCGTCGGCGTAGGCGAATGTCTCTTGGGCCCAATCGGTGCTGGCGGTACCTGCGCTGATGGCAGCGTCGAGCACATGGGGCGACGACAGCCTGGGCATGTGGGGGTAGCGGGCGTAGATCTCTCGGAGCTTTCCCACCGTCACATCGCCCTGCTCTGTCCACAGGTGGCGTCGGTCGATGTCCATGCGCACGCGCACTCCGCTGTAGGCGGCGATCAGCTTCTCCTCGGTGGCCAGCTTCTTCGAGACTCGGGCGCCGATGTCTCCGTTGGTACCCGCTCTGGAGGCTAGCCACTCGATCTCGGAAGTGCCCGCCTCCTGCTTCGGCGTGAGCACCTGGGTGAAGGCCTCGGCGATGAGGCTGTCCACCTGTTGGGAAAGCTCCTGCATCTTGCTCTCGGCCTGCCCCTTCTGATGGGGAGTCAAATCCAGGGCTTCGTGCTCGTCGACGATCGACCGCCAGGCCAGATACAACCGTGCCGCCGCCCGCAGCTCGCTCAATCGATTAGCGGCGGCGGCCACGAATACCAGCAGGTTGCGGTTCAGCCGGGGACCGCCGTGGCGCTGGTCCAAGATGCTCCGGGCCAGGGTTGCGGCCGGTGAGTGCTCGTCGTTGGCCGAATGCGTGGCATCAGGCTCGAGCACCACGAGCCGCACGCCGTCATCATCGTCTGGGACATCTCCCGGACCTTCGGCGAACACCTGCACCGCGGAAAAGCCGCCCCGGTCCCGCTGGTTGGATAGCCGGGCCTTCGCCTCATCGTCGGCGTGGTTGTCGGTGTAGTTCGAAGCGGCCCGGTCAGCAGCCATCCGGGTGACGTTGGGCTGGAGGGAGTACCAGTACTGGGCGCCGTCCACATAGAGGTGGGTTGCCTCCCCCGAGAGCCGCCGGAGCGCGTCGGCGAACTGGCCGATCGGCTCGCCGGGCTGCACACAGCCCAGCACCACCGACTTCAGGTCGACTCCCCGTTTGCCGTCGGGACGGGGCGCCGAGCCCATGTACACGGTTCGAGCCGCTCGCCTGGTGGCGGAGAGCCGTCCGAAATGGCTGTTGTCGTTGTCGATGCGAAGCGGCAGGGCATTGGCGCCGTCGACGTCCGATTTGATGACCGGATCCCAAGCCTCCTCCAAGTACTTCTTCATCTCGCTCACCAACGCCCCCGAGTCCATCGGCAGGTTGCCCGGCATGATCAGCAACGACTGGTCGCCCCTCTGCCAGAGCTGGGAGATGGCCAGCGCCATCAGCCGCAGCACCCCGCGGGTGCGCTGGAACTTGTCGAGGGCCGACCAGTCGTCGAACAGCCGGTCGAACAGCTCGGGGTGGATCGGATACGACAGTTCCATCCGCTTGCGATAGTCGCCCTCGCCGACACCCGACGGGAACTCCCTGCCCTGGCCCCGGTACATATCGCTGTAAGCCCGGATGACCCCGTCCCGCACCCTCGCCTTGTCGGCCGGAACCGGGTCGAACAGCCGCCGCCGAACGATCTCGAACGACTCATCGGGCGATGCCGGCTGCCACTGGGCGGCCTTGCGGGTGACCACGTTCTTCAGCTTCTCCAGCGCCGTGCGCCCCCGCTCGCCTCCCACCTCGATGTCAGAAGCGGGGATCGACACCAGCACCACCACGTCGGCAACTGCTCCGGCAGCTTCGGTGAGCGCTTGGGCGAAGGTGAATTGGGTGTCGAAGTCGCCGCCGACAAGGCGGGGCCCGTCGCCGCCGTCGCGCAGCTGCCGCGCGTAGGCCACCCATTCATCGATCAGCACCACCGCCGGCCCGCACTGTTGAAACAGCGTTCTTAGCGCTGCCCCCGGGTTGGTCCCAGCCTCATCGTCGGCTCGAACCAGCTCGTATGCCTCCCGGCCGCCGAGTTGGTAGGCCATCCGGCCCCACAAGGTGTGAAGAGACACGCCGTCTTCAACCTGCTCGGGTTTCGACGGGGAGATCATCTGGCCGACCATGACCGACCGAGACACCCCATCAGGCAATGACAAGCCTTCCTCGGCAAGGATCTCCCCGACTCCGGGCAACTCCTGAGCCTGCACGCCCGAGGCCAGGTGGTAGAGCGCGATCAGGCTGTGGGTCTTGCCGCCGCCGAAGTTGGTCTGCAACTCGATGATCGGATCGCCCCCACCCCCCGACAGCCGACGAGCAGCCCCAACCAGCAGATCCCGCAACCCCTGTGTGATGTAGGTGCGGGCGAAGAACTCCCTTGGGTCTTGATACTCCGGTTCAGCGTTGCCGTTCAGCACTTCGAACAGATCGGCGGCGAATTCGGCTTGCTCGAAATTCCCCTGGGCCACATCGGCATGAGGGGTGATGATGTCGCGCCACGGGGTCAGCCCCGCGGTGGGATGGCCCTCGGTGGGCTTGGCCGCCGTCTTTCGCCGCTCGGCGCGCGACTCCTCCTCAACCATCTGGCGCATGAGGTCGCGGCGCAGATTGCGAATCTGCTGGCGCTCGTCCAGGTTGCCGAATGCCTCCAGCAACCGCTCCATCGAATCGAGCGCTCGCACGGTGTCGTCGGTGGACAGCGCCTGCTGGTGCGCCCAGCTGTTGCGGGCATCGGCCACCTCGAACACCAGCGCCCGCACCGCGGGCGGAAAGCCGTGGCCGAACACCTCCTGCCAAGTGGCCTTCATCCCCTTGAACAAAAACGCGGCATCCTCGACAGACGGGCTGCGCTCGGGAGTATGCAGCCGCCCATTCACCGCCTCGAGCCACCCGTCGCCATAAAACCCCCGCCAAGTGTCCTCGCACTTCGGCCGCAGCCCATCGCGCAGCAAGTCGAGCGCCCGAGAAAGCCGCTCGGTGTTGGCCATCACCATTGTCGTCTGCTCCCCATCACCATTGTCGTCTGCTCCGTTGGCTGCTGACAGCGATAGCAGCGACTTCGGTCATGCGCCCAACAATGCCATCACGCGGCGACGCTGCCCGCATCCCCCAGCGCCATTGCTGCCGCCAGCTCGTGTGTCCAGCCTAGTGGTGTGTCTTGGGTTTATTCGCGCGTGTCCTGCTAGTGGTGTGTCGCAGAAATAATCGCGCGTGTCCTGCTAGGCATCGACGCCCCTCGCAGCGTTGCGCATCCTGGCCGCAAGCTGGGAATATGGCTGCGTCGGCGCGCCTTGCGAGAAACGCCGCTGCCGTCGCAATCCACAGCGCTAAACCCAAGACACACCACTAGACCGGTCCAGCAACAAGAGGGGTGCGCCGGCGTCGGGGTCGTACACGGTCACCGACCACTAGACCGGTCCGGCAGCAAGAGGGGTGCGCCGGCGTCGGGGTCGTACACGGTCACCGACCACTCAACCGGTCCGGCAGCAAGAGGAGTGCTGCTGGGGCTCTCAGTTTCTGAGCACGGGGTTGAGATGTTTCGGCTGCCAAGTGGTTTCTCCAGTGTCGGGGAACGCCTCGGGCGGCGGTGCCACGCTGTGCCTTCCGGTTCGGGAGTCGGTTGCAACTTGGTGGTGGCGCTCGTGGATGTCGTGGTGACAGTCGTTGCACACCGTTACCAGGTTGGGATAGTCGGTCTTGCCGCCGTGACGCCAGTGCTTGACGTGATGGGAGAAGCTGCGGTTGGCATCGGCCCCACATCCCACACAGGCCTTGTCCCTGACCATGAGGGCGATCCGCTGGGCGTCGCTGGCGCAGCGGCGCCGCCGGCCCAACCACAGTTCCTGGGTTCTGGCGTTGAACACCGCAGGAAAGATGTCGGCCTCGCAGGCCATGCGCACGAGTTCTTTGCCTGGCAGCGGCGTGCCGTCTGAGATACGGGCATCGATCAGCTCTTGGTGGGCTGAGTCGTAGTCGGCCACCAGCACCAGAGCTATGCCGGTGGCCTTGCCCTTCTCAGGGTGCAAGATGAGCTCGGCCAAGGCGTCTGCGGAGCGCTGGGCAGGAGTTCGGCGGCACTTCGGGTCTTCCTTGTGCCAGAATTCGCGCTCCTTGTTCGCCAAGGCCCCGGCAATGTGGGCGCCGGTCACAGGGTCGAACTCGGCGTTGAGCACATACATCCCCGTGTCGCTGTTCTTGAACAACTTGGCTGAGCGGCGCTTGCGCTGGCGATCCAACAGCGACTGCCCATCATCTGCTGACAACTCATGCTGTTGGCGCTTCACAGTCTTGGAGAACTCGTCGAAGGCCTGCGTCTTGGCAGCCTCGACAAGCTCTTCTTCTGCAATCGGCCCCTCCGCAGAGGCTCGGGCAATCAATCGGGCGTGATCGGCAGGTATCGCCCCCGATGCCAATGCACCAGATGTCTCTGCCAGCCTGGACATCCGCTC
>JAPYOG010000206.1 GCA_028278785.1 Candidatus Poriferisocius anaerobius
ACCCTGTGCTGTGCATAGAACCTGAGCCGAGGCTTTTACACCCTTGCGGACGGTTGTTCAATGGCTGGCTGCATTCCCCGAATTCGTCACTGCCCATAAATAGGGTCGTGTTTTGGGTTCAAGAAGCGACTCCGGGGGCACTGAGGGTCATCAGATTCCCATTGCTGGGAACGAACCCGCTAGTCCCCAGCCAGATGCGCACACTCGGCTGGATGTGGGAGTCCACGGCTCGCTGGGTGCGCTAGATGGCCCGGTACTGGTTTGCGGTCCTGCCGTTGACGCGCTTGGGCTGCTGCCAGATGGGTGCGTGCAGACGGTGGTGACGTCGCCGCCGTACTGGTCGCTTCGGGATTACTCGGCCGAGGGGCAGATCGGCTGCAACGATGCCTTGGGAGAATACGTCAAGAGCATCGTGATGGCTTTCGACCAGGTGCGCCGGGTGCTGGCTGATGACGGCACGGTGTGGCTGAACGTTGGCGACTCCTACACCTCGGGAAATCGCAGATACCGGGCGCCTGACCGCAAGAACCGGGACTACTACTACGACACAGCCGCGGTGAAGGGCCCCAACGGCCGCCGGCTCCGAACCATGTGGGACATCAGCACAGAACCCCGCAAACGGGACGCCGGCAGCATCGAAGACCACCCAGCCGTCATGCCCATGACCCTGGCCCGCCGCTGTCGGGTAGATTGCTTTGGCCGCCGCGGAGTCTTTCACGGCTCCAAGCACGACCTTGATGGCGCCGGAGGCGCGGTTGGCGGCGGCAAGGTGGTCCATACCCGTGGAGGAGCACCCAGGCGCTTATCCTATGCTTTTGCGCTCGCCCTCCCAGTAGGGGGCCCGCAGCTCGCGCTTGAGCACCTTCATGGCCCCGGACAGCGGCAGCGCTTCGGCCCGGAACTCCACCGACTTGGGCACCTTGTAGCCGGCGATGGACTGGCGGGCGTGCTCGCAGACATCGTCGGCGGTCAGCTCGCTGCCCGGCACGGGCACCACAACAGCATGCACTGCCTCTCCCCACACTGGATCGGGAATGCCGATGACCGCCACCTGGGCCACGTCGGGATGGGTGGAGATCGCGCTCTCCACCTCCGATGAGTACACGTTCTCGCCGCCGGAGACGATCATGTCCTTCACCCGGTCCACCAGGTACAGGTAGCCGGCGTCGTCGAGGTAGCCGGCGTCGCCGGTGTGGTACCAGCCGCCCCGGAAGGCCTCGGCGGTGGCCTCGGGCTTGTTCCAGTACTCCCGCATGAAGTTGCCGCCCCGGGCGCAGACCTCGCCGATCTCCCCGGCGGCCAGCATGCCGCCCTCACCGTCTTGGATGCACAGGTTCACGCCCAACACCGGCTGGCCCACTGAGCGAAGCCGGGGGCTGTCGGCCCCGTGGTCTTCGGGGAGCAGAAGGGTGAGAACCGACGAGCACTCGGTCATCCCGTAGCCCTGGAGCAGGTTCACGTCGGGCACGTGCTCCAGCAGATGGTTCAAGATGGCCTCGGGCATGGGGGAGGCGCCGTAAATGAGGTCCCGCAGGGAGGCCAGCCGCTCGGGCTTGTAGTCGGGATGCTGGAGGCAGAGGCCGATCATGGTGGGCACCATCACCGTCTGGGTGACGCCCTCGGCCTCGAACAGGCTCATCACACCGCCGGGATCGAAGGCTGGAATGGTGACCATCTTGGCGCCGCAGGCCGGAATCGCCAGCAGGCTGGCCATCGACGCCGCGTGGAACAGCGGCGTCTGGCTCAAGAACACCTCGTCGGCGGATATGCCGCCCAGGCCGACGACTACGTGGTACACGTTGAGCATCTCGGCCCGCTGCTGCAACAGCACCCCCTTGGGCAGGCCGGTGGTGCCCCCGGTGTACATGAGCACCACCGGGTCGTCTTCATCGGGCTCCGGCGGAATGGCCGTGTCGCCGGCGGCCACGAGATCCTCATAGGCCGCATCGTGGGGGACATCGCCCTGACCGATGAGCACCACCGTGCGGATGGGGCTTTCGCCAGCGGCAGCCATGGCCCGGGCGAAAGGCTCGGCGAAAAAAGCGTCCACAAAGGCCACCTCGGTGCCCGAGTCCCGCACGATGTAGTCCAGCTCCGGCCCGGCCAGCCGCAGGTTCAGCGGGTTGATGACGCCGCCGCCCAGATAGCAGGCGTGGTACAGCTCGAGGTAGGGCGCGCTGTTCAGGGCCATGATCGCCACACGGTCGCCTTTGCCGACGCCCAGCTCGCTGCCCAGGGCGTTGGACAGACGGGTGACCCGCTCGCCGTGGGCGGCGAAGTCCGCCCGGTAGCCGCCGTCGACGATCGCCTCTCTGTCGGCGTACCGCTCCACCGCCGAGTAGAACAGCCGGTGATAGATCAGCTCTCTCATGGAGACAACCGTAGCGCAGCCGATAATGCCCCATAGCAGGCCCGAGAAGACCGGGATTGCGGGCCTCGGCGCAGCGCTAGCGATGCCTGACAACTATGTTGGCCGGGTAGATTATGTTGGCCGGGTAGATCAGCCGTGATGGACAAACCCCTCCATGTGGCCGCAGCCGACCTGCTGGCGCAGTCGTCCGACGACGCCATCATCGACGAGGCGCTGACCGTGTCGGACTGGGTGCAGGCCGGGATCATAGTGGCGGCCACGGTTGTTGCGTCGGTGGTGGTGGCCCGCCTGGTGAGGCGGGTGCTCGCCCATGTGGTGGGGTCGGGCTTCGCGGCCATCGTGACGGCGAGGCTGGCCGCCTATCTCGTGTTCCTGGTGGGGCTGTTCTATGCGCTCACCAGCTTGGGCGTGCAGGTTGGGCCGTTGATCGGCGCCATCGGACTGGGCGGCCTGGTGCTGGCGCTGGCCTTGCAAAAGCTGGTGGAGAACTTCTTCTCCGGGCTGATACTCCAGGCCCGGCGCCCGTTCAGAGTGGGCGACACCGCGCTGCTGGGAGACCATCTGGGGGTCGTCGTCGACATCGACTCCCGCACCACCGTGCTGCGCGGCCTCGACGGCTCTGCGGTGCGCGTCCCCAACAGCGAGGTGGCCGCCGGGCCCATAGTCAACCTCACCAGCGAGACTTTGCGGCGCAGCGAGTTGGAGGTGGGCGTGGCCTACGACACCAACCTCCAGGCAGCGGCTCAGTGCCTGGCAGAGGCTCTGGAGAGGGTGGAGCGGGTCAGCGCCCACCCGCCGGCCCAGGCGCTGCTGACCCGGTTCGGATCGTCCAGCATAGATTTCACGCTCTACTACTGGCACGGCAGCGACGTGCCCACCGAATTGGCCGCCCGCCACGACGTGATCCTGTCGGTACACCAGAGCTTCGCTGCCGCGGGCATCACCATCGCCTTCCCCCAGGTGGTGGTGTGGGCGGGCGAGAACGAGGACACCCAGCCCTACAGCGGAAGCGCCGGAGCCATCCCGTCGGTCCCCACACCCAGCACTCCGCCCAGCGCGCCGCCCGCCCTCGTCCGCCAGCTCTCCCGGTGGCGGCTTCGCAGGCGGCATCAGTAAGTGTCACCCCAGCGTGCGATGCTTGGCTGAACCGCTGGCACCGGCGGAGCTGGCACCATGGTTCTCAAAACATTGCAGAGGGAGCGTGACCAACCCGCATCCGCTGGTGAGGAGCCCTGCTATGTCACACTTCAAACAGATGAAACTGGTGAACCATGATGATCCCCTCGATGTGACGGCGCGGGTGGAGTCGGAGCAAGAACTGGCCGCGTTGGCCTGGGCCATCATCGACAGCGGGTTACTCGCCGACCTCACCGCCTCTGAGATGGGGCTTGTTGACGCTGCTGGTCAGGCTCGCGGCTTCATCATCGGCGACCTTGCCGGTGCCATCCAGCAGGGGGGTGATCCCTTGGGGGATGCGTTCGTGCGGCTGCGGTCCGCCCGGCAGCGGCGCCCTCTGGGTGCGGTGTACACCCCTCCTGAGATTGTGGAAGCGATGGTTGGCTGGATTGCATCGAAGGGGCGGCCTGCTCGGATGGTCGATCCCGGCTCGGGGTCGGGGCGTTTCGCTCTTGAAGCCGGGCGGGTCTTCCCCGATGCCTCGCTGGTCGCAGTTGAGCTGGACCCGCTGGCCGCTCTGTTGTGCCGAGCCAACCTGACGGCGGCAGGGCTCGATGATCGCGCCCGTGTCGTGGTGGGCGACTACCGACAAGTCGATCTCGGCCGATGCGATGGGGTAACAGCATTTACAGGCAATCCCCCGTACGTTCGCCACCACCAGATCGAACCCCGGTGGAAGCAATGGCTGACAAGCAGTGCGGCCAGCCGCGGTTTGCCGGTCAGCGGCCTTGCCGGTATGCACATCCACTTCTTCTTGGCCACGCTGCTCCACGCGCGGCCAGGAGACCTCGGCGCCTTCATCACCTCAGCCGAGTGGATGGACGTCAACTACGGGCGGCTGCTGCGCGGCATGCTCACCGACGGGCTGGGCGGTGAGTCCGTCCACGTCCTCGCCCCAGAGGCGATGCCTTTCGAGGGAACGGCAACAACAGCTTCGGTGACCTGCTTTCAAGTCGGTTCGGAGGCTTCCTCGGTCAAGATGCGCCGCGTTCAGAAGGTGGAAGACCTCGCCAACCTCGCC
>JAPYOG010000207.1 GCA_028278785.1 Candidatus Poriferisocius anaerobius
GAGCATTTTCGGGGGGGAGGGCGCGGTGTGGCGCACAGTCGTCGGCGTGATGCTCCTCCAAACCATCGGCAACGCTTTCAACCTGCTGGGCATCGATCCGACCTACAAACAGGTAGTGCAGGGGGTTCTGATCCTTGCCGCTGTCTCGATAGACCATTTGGGACGGCGCCGTGCCCGGTAGCTTTTGTTCGCTCTTTCGACCACTATGGATATTACAACTAGGAGACCGCTATGTCCCCTGATGTTCCCGACAACGTCTTCCTCCAGCGGTGGGAGAAGACCCGAGAGCGCCTCGCTGCGGCAGGCGTTGATGGAATCCTGCTGGGAGGGGGATCAGATCTCGCCTATCTGACGGGATATGAGGCCATGCCCCTTGAGCGGATCACCGCGTTCGCGGGGAGGTTGTCCCCACCGGACTCGAAGCCCGCCTTGATCGTCCCTGCACTGGAGGCTGCTCGTGTGAGGCCCAGGCCGGCGGTCTACTCCACCCAGAGCTGGGGCGACACCACCGACCCTGTTGAGGTGATCGCCCAAGCGATACCCGATTCCGGCGCGGTGGTTGTCTCCGACGACCTGTGGGCCATGCATGTCATCGGCCTCCAGCGCCGTGTTCCCGGGGTGGCTCTGATTCCCATCGGCGAGGCGATCGGCGGGCTGAGGGAGCTCAAGAGTCCCGCGGAGCGCGACGCCCTGGCTGAAGCAGGATCGCTGGCTGACAAGGTGATGGTTCAGATCCAGAGTGGCGAAGTCCCCCTTGTCGGGCGAACCGAAGCCGAGATAGCAGCCGACATTGCCAGCCGCCTCCTTGCCGCCGGCCATGACACCGTCGAATTCATCATCGTCGCGTCAGGCCCGAACTCGGCCAGCCCCCATCATCACCCCGGCTCGCGCGTCGTCCAAGCAGACGAGATGGTGCTGTTCGATTTCGGCGGCCGCTTCAACGGCTATTGCAGTGACACCACTCGCTGCGTCCACACGGGACCAATCCCCGATGAGGTCCGCTTCGTCTACACGATTCTCGCTGCCGCCCAGGAGGCAGCGGTGCAACAAGCCCGGCCCGGACACTCGCTCGCCGAGGTGGACCTCGCCGCCCGCAGCATCATCGCCGGCGCAGGGTTCGGCGACAACTTCATCCACCGCACAGGCCACGGCATCGGAGTCGAAGTCCACGAGCCCCCATACGTGACAGAGCTCAACAGCGACCCCATCGAAGTCGGCCACGCCTTCAGCATCGAGCCGGGCATCTACTTCCCCGGCCAATGGGGGATGCGCCTCGAGGACATCGTGGTCATCGAAGCCGACGGGGCGAGGCGCTGCAACAACAGCGACAGAAGCCTCCTAGAAGTCTGACCCTGCTCTGCAATGAATGAGCTAGACCCCCCTGCCCCAACCGCGAACGCGCAAGACCCTTTGATGGAACTGGCCGACCGCTCGGTCGAGCAGGTTGCGCGCTGGCTCTCGGCTGTGGGAGGGGCCGGCACACGCTCCGAGAGGCGGGCGACTCGGCGATTGGCCGGCGTGGTGACCGACGAGGACGGAGTGGCGTTCGCCATGAGATTCGTCGACCGCGTCGCAAGGCCTGACGACTGCCGTGCAGCGGCCCGCCAACTCAAGGCTCTCGCCGGCGGCAGGCAGCTCCCCGGCTTCTTGTCGGGTTTCGACAAGAAGCTGCTGCGCGTCGGCGCTCAGCTCGCTCCTGCGTTTCCGGGGCTGGTGATGCCCCTGGCCTCAGCCCGCATGCGCCAGCTCGTCGGGCACCTGATCGTCGACACCACCCCCGATGCCATGGCCGAGCACCTGGCTCTTCGCACAGGCGAGGGATTCAGCATCAACTTGAACATCCTCGGCGAGGCTGTGCTCGGCGACGCCGAGGCAAAACGGCGCCGGGATCAAGCCCTGCACCTGCTGCGACAGCCCAACGTCGACTACGTATCCGTGAAGGTCTCTTCAATCGTGGGCCGGCTCAACCACTGGGATCACCGGGGATGCCTGGATCGTGTGAAGCAGGCTCTCCGACCGCTGCTGGAAGCGGCCTCGGCCGCTGAGCCCCCCTGTTTCGTGAATCTGGACATGGAGGAATACCACGACCTTGCCCTGACAACAGAGGCATTCATGGAACTGCTGGACGAACCGGGCTTCCACTGCATGGACGCGGGCATAGTCTTGCAGGCCTATCTGCCCGACTCGTTCCCCGCGCTGCGACAGCTCGTGGAATGGGCCACAGGCCGCTGCGACCGGCTCGTTGGCGGCGCGCCCGGCGGGGAGGTCAAGATACGCCTCGTCAAAGGGGCCAACTTGGCGATGGAAAGAGTCGAGTCGGCCATGCGCGGCTGGGAGCAGGCCCCTTACAGCACCAAGCAGGAGACCGACGCGAACTTCAAGCGATGCCTCGACTGGCTCCTCACCCCGCAGCACACCTCGGCAGTCCGCCTTGGCGTCGCCAGCCACAACCTCTTCGACTTGGCCTTCGCCCGACTGCTCTCCGACCAGCGCGGGGTACACGACCGTGTGACCTTCGAGATGCTCGAGGGCATGGCCCCTTCCCAAGCCCGAATTGTCCGTGACGACGGCCGGGGGCTCTTGCTGTACACGCCGCTGGTTGCGAAGCAGGACTTCGACGTGGCGATCAGCTATCTGTTCAGACGGCTCGAGGAGAACGCGGCAGAAGAGAACTTCATCCACCACCTCTTCACCATCACACCGGGCAGCGAGTCCTTTGAGAACCAGGCGAAGCAGTTCCGCCAAGCGGTGGCCCACCGCTGGGCAGCGGGCGAGAAACCAAGGCGTACGCAGAGCCGCGGCGGTGCGCCCGATCCTCCCCCTGCCAGCGGCGAGCACGGCACCTTCTCCAACGAGCCGGACACCGATCCCGCCCTCGCTCCCAACCGGTCATGGGCAGCGCAGACCGTGTCTCGCGCCGAGAGCGAACCCACCCAGCCCGCCGTCTGCGACCCGGAGGCCGTCGATGCCGCCATTTCCCAAGCGCAGGCGGGGCAAGCCGAATGGGCGGGGCGCTCAGCCGGCCAGCGGCGCGAGATATTGCTTGCGGTCGGGCAGGAGCTCGCGCGCCGACGCGGCGATTTGATCGCTGCGATGGTGGGGGAGGCTCGGAAGACGTTCGCCGAGGCCGATCCCGAGGTTTCCGAGGCCATCGACTTCGCCCGGTATTACGGCGATCTCGCGCGGGGCCTAGATGGTATGGCGCAAGCCCGGTTCGAGCCGCTGGGGACCGTAGCGGTCATCCCGCCCTGGAACTTCCCGGTGGCCATACCCGCCGGTGGAGTTGCCGCGGCCCTCGCTGCGGGCAACGCAACGGTGCTCAAGCCAGCCCCGCAGACGCCTCGGTGCGCAGAGGTGGTGGCCGAGTGCTTCTGGGCCGGGGGAGTGCCGGATTCCGCGTTGAAGCTCATAAGAGTGCCGGACAACGCGCTGGGCCGCCATCTGATCACCCACCCCGGCATTCACGGCGCCGTCCTCACCGGCGCCTACCAGACGGCGGAGCTGTTCAGGTCATGGCGCCCCGACCTGAGGCTCTTCGCGGAGACATCCGGCAAGAATGCCTTGGTCATCACGCCGAACGCCGACATAGACCTTGCAGTCGAGCACTTGGTGCAGTCGGCCTTCGGTCACAGCGGCCAGAAGTGCTCAGCCGCCAGCCTCGCGATCTGCGTGGGCGATGTCTATGAATCGCCGCGGTTCCGGCGCCAGCTTGTCGACGCGGTTACCAGCCTGGCCGTCGGCCCGTCCACCGATCTCGCAACCGATATGGGACCCACCATCCAAGAGCCTGAGGGCAAGCTCCTGCGAGCCCTGACGAAGCTAGACGAGGGCGAGCGCTGGTTGGTCGAGCCCCGCCGGATGGGCGACTCGATTTGGTCGCCGGGAATCCGCGTCGGCGTGCAGCCCGATTCCTGGTTCCACCGAACCGAGTGCTTTGGACCGGTGCTGGGCTTGATGGCCGCAGCAGACCTCGATGAGGCCATCGCCATCCAGAACTCGTCCCTATACGGCTTGACAGGCGGGATCAGCAGCCTGGATGAAAACGAGATCGACCACTGGCTGGACCGCGTGGAAGTGGGCAACGCCTATGTCAACCGCTCCATCACCGGGGCCATAGTCAGACGCCAGCCCTTCGGGGGCTGGAAGCGGTCGGCGGTCGGCCCCGGCGCCAAAGCCGGAGGGCCGAACTACGTCGCGCAATTCGGCACATGGCATCCAACAGGCGCAGAGCCGGGAAGCGGGCAATGGCTGCCGGCAGCGCGCGCCAGCGACGAGAGGGCCTGGAACGGGGAATTCTCCCGGCAACACGATCCAACCGGGCTGTTCTGCGAGTCGAACGTCTTCCGCTATCGGCCGCTGCCTCGCATGGCTGTCCGCGTCGAGCAGGCCGCTGGCCCGCAAGAGGCGATTTTGGCCCGGGTTGTCGCCGCAGCCCGGCAATGCGGAGTCGAAGCCGTGGTCTCGCTGGGAACAGACGAAACAGCGGAGGAGTTCGCCAGGAGATTGCCCGATATCGGGGTTGAGCGGGTCAGGATGATCGGACCAGTGGCCCCTGAATTGCGCGCAGCCGCCAACGCAGCGGGAATACACCTTGCCGACAGCCCGGTGACCGGCGAAGGGCGCATCGAGCTCCAGCACTACCTGAGGGAGCAGACGATCAGCCGCACAACGCACCGCTATGGCAACCTGGTCTGAGCAACAGACCAGCGGGCAAAAAGCCTCGCCGGTGATTCCCACTAGCGATTCGGGTCTCCCTGGGCAAACAAAAGCCGTGATCGCGAGCCGGCGGAAAGGCGGTGGTGGGACACCTGCTCGGTGTCGAGGGTGTCGCCATCGTTCAGGGGAACCTCCGTCCCGTCGGCATCGCAGACAATCGAGCCGCTGAGAACATGAATCAGCACATCGGCCCGGGTGGGGTTCTCGATTTCGTGGACCTCGCCCTTGTCGAGATGCACGAAATCGATGTCCAGATCCAAGCTCTGATGGGACAGCGCCTCGGAGACGCCCTTGGGGACGTCGGTTATGCTGCCTCGACGCACATGGTGGCCCCCTATGCGGGGGAGAAGCTCGGTGATCGTGAGATCCAGCGCCCGCACGATCCTCAGCAGCACGGGAAGCGAGACGCCGCACACGCCGCTCTCGATGTCGCTCAAGTGGCTGGTCGAAACCTCGGCATCGGTTGAGACTTCTCGCAGCGATCGCCCCAATTCGCTGCGCCGCTCAGCCAGCCTCGCACCGACTTCCTGGCTGATCCCGTCGAACGAACTGCGACCGCCCCCGGAATTGGACATACCGGGCGATTTTACTCCTCGTCCTGCGGTTGCTTGGGTGGAACCCGGATTTTTGCGCTTCAAGATGCATTGGCCCGGCAATGGTGCCAGACTTCGCGGAAAGCCGACGTTTTCAAGGAGGAGATGCGCGATGGCGACCTGCCAGCCGGCAATTTTCAACGAGATGGGCAAGTACCAGTGGTATGTACACCTGAGCCGCGGCGACGGCGCTGACCTGGGTGCGATCAAGTCGGCCGTCTCCGACTGCCGCAGCAACTGCGACGCCCAGGGGATCAACCTCGTCATCGGCCTGGGCCCCACGCTTTTGGCCGACCTGACCGACGACATTCCCGACGACTTCCAGCCGTACCACACGGTGGAGTCCACCGACGGCAGCGGCCGCGAGGCCAAGGGCACCCAAGAAGAACTGCTCCTGTGGCTGACCCACGACGAGAAGGATTTGGTGTGGAAGGCCCAGTGGGATGCCCGCCAGGCGTTGATCGCCGCGGGCATGAGCGTGGCCCGGGAGACCCCCACCTTCATCTACGGCGACAGCCTGGACATGACCGGGTTTATCGACGGCACCGGCAACCCGGCCGATGAGGATCAGCCCACCGTGGCCATCGTCTCTGACGGCGAGGCCGGCGCGGGCGGCAGCTTCATCATCGCCCAGCGCTGGGTCCACGACCTGGTGGCCTGGGAGGAGTTGGACGTGGCTGCCCAAGAGGTGAACTTCGGGCGGACCAAGGCCGACTCCACCCGTCTGACCGAGCAGGCCCCCCACTCGCACCTCTCCCATGTGGAGCTGCGCGAGGGCGAGACTGCCGATGCCTCCAAGCCCAAGCGGGACGAGATCGCCCGCCGCTCCACACCGTATGCCTTCCATGACGGCACCGTGGGCCTGTACTTCATGGCCTTCTGCAAGACCCAGGCCCCGTTCCGGGAGCGAATGGATGCGATGTACGGACGCAACGGCCAGGTGCGCGACATGCTCACCGACTACTCCAACCCGGCTTCGGGCAGCTACTACTTCGCTCCCTCGATGGAGTGCCTCGACGCCAGCCTCGCGTAGGCGAAAGCAGGTCAGCCACAGTGATTGTGGTTGATGCGATGAATGTGATCGGGTGTCGTCCCGACGGCTGGTGGGCTGATCGCGACGGGGCGCTGATCCGGCTGGTCGAAGACTTGGGCGATGCCGGGGTGGCGGCGCTGGTGGTGGCCGATGGCGCTCCGGTGAGGGATCTGCCGGCGGGAAGCCACGGCGCCGTCGAATTGGCCTACGCCTCCCGCCGCGGCCCGAATGCGGCAGACGAGCGCATTGCCGATGAGGTGGCTGCCATGGAGGATCCTTCATCGGCCACCGTGGTCACCTCCGACCGCGACCTGGCCCGCCGAGTCCGCCTCCACGGCGCGGTCGTCGTCGGTGCCCGAGCCTTCCGGGATCGGCTGGACCGCCTCCTGGGATAGACGCTGGACCGACCGCCTCCTGGGATAGCCATCGCCTCCTGGGATAAGCACCGCCTCCTGGGATAGGCGCTGGACCGACCGCCTCCTGGGATAGCCATCGCCTTTCTCAGCAGCGAGCCCGCTTGGGGAGTATTGTAATCGGAGCAATCAAAACCAAGAGGAGGAGGGCTGGTGTTCCCTTCAAGATTCGACTTAGTCGTGGCCCAGACCGTTGGGGAAGCGGTGGAGGCCAAGGC
>JAPYOG010000208.1 GCA_028278785.1 Candidatus Poriferisocius anaerobius
CGGCAAGGCCAGCCCGACGGTGACCCCCACATCGCTGCGGGCACGGCGCTGGGGCACCACCGAGGGCTCGATCAGGCCCAAGTGGAGCTTGCTGGACAACCGGTTGGCCAGGATGCCGCCCAACGCCCCGGCCACAGCCAGGTAGCCGGGCACCAGCACTAACAGCACCGGGCGGTTGGAGAACACGTCGAACCGGTTCTCCACTGTGACCCCTGCCATGAGCGACAATAGCCCGGCCAGCACCAGGACCGGGATCGACTCCCGCAGCACGGTTCGCAGAAGCGGCGCCTTGGAGCGGGCGGCCGCCGCCAGCGCCCCCGCTGTGAGGGCCGCCACCGCCCCGGCGAGCACCGGAGTCGCCACGTCGCGCTGGGCGAGGTGGGAGGCCAAGATGAGCGCGGGCAGGGTCAGCACGTCGCCCGCAGCGGTCACCATGGGGGCGGTCACGTTGTCGGGGTCGAGGCCCCAGCGCACCGACCCGGCGGCCATGCCCAGGGCCACCAGCAGGACGAACACCGAGGCCAGCGTCCCCCCCACCACCGAGATGACCATGTAGTCGGCCACGCTGATGGCGCCCTCCACACCCAGATTCGACCCGACCGCGGAGGCCAGCAGAGCCAGTACCAGCGAAAGCACCAGGGTCAGCACCATCGATGCCCACACGTTCTGTCCCACCACGCTGGAGGAGCGCAGCGACATGCGGAACGTGCCGGCGTGAATGGCGGTGCCCAACCGGCTGCCCAGCGCTCCGAAGATGTTGCCCCGCAGCGCGATTGCCGCCGGCACCAACAGCAGGAGGCCGGGCAGCTCCGCCAGGCGCTCGTGGCTTCGCCCCAGCACCACGCCAGCCACCACGCTGGTAACCGCCAGGGCGCACAGGGCGCCCAGCGACTGGCGCACTCCCCGGGGGTCGGGGCCGAGCAGGCGAACCAGATGCAGCCTGCTGCCCGACCGCCGGATGACGGCGAGCATCACCGCCGCCGTTCCGGGCCGAATCCCCGGCGCCTGAGCTTGTGCAACACAGGGGGCAGGGGCCGGCGCAGCGGGCGGTAGAACAGCGGCAGGCGGTGGTATGGAGAGGGCCTGTCCGAACTCCATTTGCCCGGCGGCGCCGAGGTGATGGCAGCCAGGCCGACCAGGCAGCTGTCGTAGTTCACCCGCCAGCCGGCGTAGTCGCGCCACGCCTGCTCGCGGTCGTCCGCCACAGGCACGCCGGCTTGTCGGAGGGCCTCGCAGGTGGCGAGGAACTCGTGGCGGCGCACCGTGATCGGGGCGGTGGCCGACGGGTCGGGGTCGTAGTCGATGGCGAAGAAGTCGGCGATGTTGCGCAGGGCCACATAGCCCGATCGGATCATGAACGGCGCCGCCGGGGAATGGGGCACCGCCACCGTGGAAAGCATTATCGCGGCTGTGTCCAAGATGCACCCTGCTGCTGTCACCCACGACCGGTCGGAGCGGATCGACCGGAAATAGGCCAGCGCGGGATACGTCTGGTGGGTCTCCTCGATGCGGATGAACCAGCGCTCCCACTCGGCCCAGGTCTCGTCCATGGACTCGAGGGCGCCGGCCTCATGGGCCAGGATGATCATGGCCTCGGGTGTGGGCGGGGTTCCGGCCCTGACCTCCAACAGGGCCACCGCGGTCTCCCGGGCGCTGAACGCGCTGTACATGGTGGGCAAGAAGCTGATCAAAAGCGCCACGATGCCCAAGCCGATGAGCGCCTCGACCACCGCCAATAGCAGGCTGAACAGATCCTGGGTCTCCCGGAAGCCCAAGGTGGTGAGCGACGACCCGCTCAGCACCAGCGCCGCCCGGTAGGGGCGCACATCCAGCGCCCAGAACATCAGCGAGAACCCGTAGATCACGCCCGTGGCCCACACGATCGGCAGCACCATGAGCGTGGTGGGGGCGTACCGGGCCAGGAGCGCGTCGCGGGCCTTATAGGACTTCCGGCGCCGTGCGGCCACCGAGAACAAAAGCCCCATACCGACATACACGAAGCGGACCAGCAGGCTGCGCTCGGCCCGGGGGACCACCACGGTCTGAACGGCGGCCAACAGCGTGCCCAGAGCGGCAAGCGCCCCCAAGGTGAACACGATCGCTTCCGCCGGATTCATACGGTACTCAAGAATACGGGAAGGCAGAAGCCGCCTCGGTACAGGAGCCAACGCCGCGCAGCGCGTAGGCGCTGGACTCCATCGCCAGCAGTGTGTCGCTGAAGATCGGGCTGCTGGGGATCGAGCT
Source organism: Candidatus Poriferisocius anaerobius (assembly GCA_028278785.1). GTDB lineage: Bacteria > Actinomycetota > Acidimicrobiia > Acidimicrobiales > Bin134 > Poriferisocius > Poriferisocius anaerobius. The sequence continues at coordinate 2,245 of JAPYOG010000208.1, forward strand.
TTCTCGCCGGCACAGGGAGAAAGCCGACCCCGTTCTGGCATTGCGCTCCCTCATTGGAGTGCTGGTGAACACCAGCAGCAGGCATGACATATTCATCGTGTGCGACGAGTTCATCGTGTGCGACGAGTTCATCGTGTGCGACGAGTTCATCGTGTGCGACGAGTTCATCGTGTGCGACGAGTTCTCCGGAATCGCCGGCGTAGAGGGTGGCGCCGGCGTGCTGAGAACTGAGTTGCAACATCATTTCCAGTCACTGGGCATCGTCTTCGCGGGTTCGGAACCTTCCGTCATGCGAACATTGTTCAGCGAGCAGGCGCAGCCCTTCTTCGCCCAAGCGGACCTTGTGGAGGTCGGGCCCCTGGCTGACAAGGCTGTCTTCCGCATCATCGAAGACGGATTCGACCGCACCAATCGGAGTGCCGGCGGCGTCACCAGCCGCATCGTGGACTTCGCCAAGGGGCACCCGCAGCGAGCAATGCAGCTCTCTGACGCCGTTTGGAGACTCGTCGAACCAGGCGGGACAGCCGACTCCCAGACCTGGGGGCAAGCCCTCGCAGAGGTGCGGGCCAACGTGGACACAGGATCGGAGCGCGTCTTCGGATTGCTTCCGACCGGACACCGAAAGACCCTCAGGGCGGTGGCTTCAGCCGAGAGCATCTACGGCCGCCAGGCCCAGCTTCTCAACCTGTCGCCGGGCACCGCCCGAGGCGCGTCTGAAGCTCTAGTCGGAAATGGCCTCTTACGACATCAAGACGGCCGACTCGTCGTTGTCGACCCCCTGCTCGCCGACTGGCTCCGCCGTCGCTTCCCCCTGTGAGCCCCGCGTGAGCCCCCGAGCGCTGGATCGATAACCCTGGGTCGAGAACCATAACCATAGCCAACCCCAGTCAGCACGGGACTGCTCTCCCAATGCCCGACCACGAACCGATGCCCCGTGGACAACCCCACCGCATGATCGAACCGGACAGAGTTTCAATCATGCGGGGTAGACGTCGTCCATGGTCCAGCAGATGAGGGGGCGGGCGGGGTCGGCGACCTCGTGGAATGAGGG
>JAPYOG010000209.1 GCA_028278785.1 Candidatus Poriferisocius anaerobius
CCCTCCGACGGCTCGTCCAGCAGGAGCAGGCGGGGAGCGGTCACCAGTGCTCGGGCGAGTGCCAGAAGTTGCTGCTGGCCCCCTGAGAGGCTCCCGCCTCGGGCACGCCTGCGTTGCGCGAGCATCGGAAACTCCCCGAAGATCCTGTCCACGGCGTCGCTTCTACGATCTCGGCGGGCTGCGGTCCCGACCCGGAGGTTCTCCAGTACGGTCAGCTTCGGGAAGATCTCGCGCCCTTGGGGTACGTGAGAGATCCCGAGCCGGGCCCGTTCATGTGCCTTGAGCGGACCCAGGTCGGTGCCGTCGAACTGGATCGACCCACCGGTGGTGGAGATGGCTCCGGTGATGGCCCGCATCAGCGTCGTCTTGCCGACCCCGTTACGGCCCAGGACCGCGGCGCACTCAGAGGGTGCCAGCTTGAGGTCGATGCCGTGAAGCACCGGCGTGGCCCCGTAGCCGGCCCGCAGACCGCTAAGCGTCAGCATCAGCCGATCCTCCAGCGGTGATGGCGCCGTCGGCCTCCGCACTGCCAGCGTTTGGGGGTCGACCGGGTGCAGGCCCCCGGCTGTCGGAGGGGCTGCCGTTACTGTGATGCGCGCCCAGGTAGATGTCGATCACGCGATCGTCGCCTGAAAGCTCCTCGAATGTCCCCTGGCTGAACATCGAGCCCATGTGCAACACGGTGATCGGCGCGTCCAGTTGGCGTACGAAGTCCATGTCGTGCTCCACGACGATCACGGACGCCTTCTCGCCCAGTTCCCTGACGAGGTTGGCGGTGCGCTCGGTCTCCTCGCGAGTCATGCCCGCAGTGGGCTCATCCAGTAGCACGACCGAGGGATCGGTTGACACGACCATGCCGATTTCCAGCCACTGCTTCTTGCCGTGCGACAGGGTCCCGGCCGCCTGCTCCGCTTCGTCTCGTAGATCCAGCCACTCCAGCAGCCCCGCAGCTCGCCGATCGGCCTCCTCAATGTCGCGCGGCATGGCATAGCAGGCCAGCCACAGATTCTCCCTCACCGTCAGTGACTCGTAGACCGAGGCGACTTGCAGCTTGGTGCCCACGCCGCCGCGAGCGCGCAGGAACGGCTCGCGCTTGGTGAGGTCCTGGCCATCGAGCATCACTGCTCCCGCGGTCGGTCTCTGGCGACCGGACAGCAAGTCGAGCAGCGTGCTCTTGCCCGCGCCGTTCGGGCCGATCAGACACGAGACGCCGCGCGGGAACTCCAGAGTCACGGCGTCCACGGCGGCCAGACCGCCGAATCGCTTCGTCACGGCCGCAGTGGCGATCAGCCGAGCCCGCTGCTGAGCGACTTCCGGCGTCGGGGAGGCTAGGGACGGCTCGAGCTGGTAATCGACGGCCTCAGCGTCCGTTCCGAGCCTGGTGGCGCTGAGCGAGATGCGGCTCTGCGTCCAGGTCCTCAGCCTCGAAAGGTTGGCGACGATCCCTCCGGGTAGTAGCAGCACGATCAGCACGAGGATCACTCCCAGCACGATCGGTTCGTTGTCGCCGCTGGCGCCCCCGAGCCATGAGGAGAACCCTTTGACCACCAGCACGCCCACGAAGGCCCCGGACACGCTGCTGCGGCCTCCGACCAGTACCCAGATCACCACCAGCGCGGCCGGTGTGAGCGAGAAGACCGGCGGGCTCATGAACCGTCCCCATGCCGCGAAGAGAGCGCCTGCGAACGCCGCGATCGCACCGCCGATCGTGAACACCGCCAGCTTGTGCCATCTCACGTCGTAGCCCAGCAGCCCAGTTCGGAGCTCGTTGTGCTGCAGCGCGACGGCGATGCGTCCGAAAGGGCGGCGCGACAGCACACGTATGGCCACCGCGATGAGCAGTCCCGCAGCCACGCAGAACAAGAAGAACTGGGTTCTGGTCAACTCGTGGCTCTCACCTCCGGGCAGGCGCCAGGTGATTCGGGGAATGCGGGGCATGCCGTTGTAGCCGCCGAAGGGCGCGTCGCCTATGCGGTAGGCGCGGCCCGAGGTCGAGTTCACGAAGGCGAACAGCACCAGGCTGGTGGCAAGCGTGATGATGGCTACGTACACGTCGGTGACATTCCCGTAGAACATGAAGTAGCCCAGCAGAGCCGCGAACACCGCGCCGACAAGCACCGCGACCAACACAGCGGTCAGCGACTCGCCGGTGTTGTCGGTCAGGTTGATAGCCCAGAATCCGTAGGTGTAGCCGCCGACGCCGTAGATAGCGGCCTGGCCCAGGCTGAAGATCCCGCCGTAGCCCCACACCAGCGTCAGCGACAGCGCGAGGATGGCCTGCACGGCCCAAAGCGACCATTCGAACGCAGTGAACTCCTCCACCCAGTTGCCCAGCACTGCCGCGGCCGCGAACGCCAATGCGGCGCCGCCCAGGTCGCGCCGCACATTGCCTTGAGCCGGCTTTGGTCCTGAGCCGGCGACCCGAGCCAGCAGATCTCTCATCGCCGGAACCGGGTCCCGGTAAGCCCCTGGGGAAGGAACCGCAGAATCACGATCGCGGCCATGAGCAGCATCGCCTGGCCGATGACGGGGGTGAACCAGTTGGTGCCCACGTTCTCGATAAAGCCCAGCAGCCCGCTAGCCGACACAGTGCCGGCCACGAACGACGGGCCGCCGACGATGACGGTCATGAAGGCCCGGGCCACGAAGGTCTGGCCCATCGTGGGGATCACCCCCACAACCGGCGCGAGCAGCGCACCGGCCGCGCCCGCCAGGGCCGAGCCGAGCCCGAAGGTCCACATGTTCACCCCGGAGGTGTTCACCCCAAGCCCTTCGGCCATCGTCGACGACTGGGTCGCGGCTCTCGCCAGCAGCCCGTAGCGGGTGCGGCGCATGATCGTGTAGGTCGCCACCACCCCGGCGGCTGCCGCGGCGATGAGCACAAAGTTGTACTTCGACATCGAGAACTCGCCGACCGTGAAGTTCCCGACCGGCACCGAGATGCCCTCAGTGACCGACCCGTAACGGTTCTCCACCACTTGGACCATGATCAGCGACAGCCCCCAGGTGGCCAGCATGGTGTCGGCGAGGCGCCCGTACAGGTGCCGGATGATCAGCCGCTCAACGACGATCCCGAACAGGCCCACCACCGCCGCAGCCACCGCCATCGCCATCCAGATGTTGACGCCGCTGCGCACCCCGGTGAGCGTCGCGAACGCGCCCAGCATGATGAACTCGCCGTGCGCGAGGTTGATCACGCCGCGCATCCCGAAGATGACTGCGAGACCCGACGACACCAACGCAAGGATCGAGATCGTGGTGGCGAGGTCGAAGCCGAGGTTGAAGAGTCGGTCGGGAGCCATCGCACTCTCCCTTGCTGGCCTGGGCAGGTGGCGGATCGGATGACGGCTGCGGGAGGGCGCTGCTGCCAGCGCCCTCCCGCAACTCTTGCGCTGCTAGCCGTGGGGGTCGGCTAGTAGTGATTTGTGGACCGTCACAACGTCAACTCCTCATGACGGCCGGAGCTTGTCGCTAGGGAGTGAACTGCTCATTGGTGTCGGGGTTGGCGATCAGGTCGCAGGACTGCTGCTCGAACGACGGCGGGATGTTCTCGAACGTCTCGATCACGTCGAAGCCGTTGCTGTCGTTGGCCCTAGCCAGGCTCACCGGCTGCACCAGATGATGCGAGGGCCCATCCAAAGTGACCGGTCCCTTGGGGCTGTCGAAGCCGACGGTGCCGGTCTCCAGCTCGGCGATCACCGCCTCGCGGTCGAGCGTGCCGGCACGGTTGACCGCGTCGGCCCACAGGTGCCAGCCCTCCCACACATACACGGCCAGGTCGGTGATGTACGGGTAGTCGTTGCCGAAGGCTTCATGCCAGGCCGCGGTGAACTCGGCGTTGGCGGGATTGTCGAGCTCCTGGAAGTACGGGTAGGCCACGATGATGCCCTCCGAGGAGGCCGCATCGAGGGCCACCTGCTCGCTCCCCAGCCCGAACGACGTCGATACCACCGGGATCTCAGCACCGGTGGCCGCGTACTGGCTGTAGAAGGACATGTGGGCGCCTCCCACCAGCACCGACACCACAACGTCGGGATCGGCGCTCTGGACCTCGGAGATGGTCGTGCCGAACTCGGCCACATCCAGCGGGAAGAAGTCCTCACCGACAACCTCGCCTCCGGCCTCGGCCGCGTAGTGGCGCACCCAGTCAGCGGATATCTGCCCGTAGTTGTAGTCCGCGGCCAGCACGTACAGCCGCGGCCCGTAGTTCTCGACGGCCCACGGGATCAGCACCTGCAGCTGCTGGGTGGGCACCACGCCGGTCACGAAGGTGTTGCGGTCGCAGACACCGCCCTCATAGAGGACGTTGTAGAAGTACAGCAGCTCGGCCTCACCGAACGTCGGCCGGATCGCCTCTCGTGACGCGCTGGTAATCCCCGCGTGGACGACGGCGAGGTCCTCGGCCACAAGCTGGTCGGCGCCGGCGATGTACTCGTTCTGGTCTGACTTCGAGTCGAGAGCCACCAGCTCCAACTGACGTCCGAGCACGCCTCCCTTGGCATTGATGTCCGCTATGGCGAGCCGGGTCGCGTCTGCCATCGGAGTGCCGTAGATGTTGAGCGGACCGGTCTCGTCGAGGAGGCTTCCCACTCGGATCGGATCGCCGGCCTCAGGCGATGCCTCGGCCGGTTCAGGTGCCTCTTCGGGCTCATCGCTGGTGTCCGCCGCGGTGGTCGCCGGTGCCTCTTCGGGATCGTCGCTGGGCGTGTCGTCTGCGTCGGGCGTGCTTTCGGGCTCCGCCGGAATGCTCTCCTGCTCCGGGGCTGTGGCAGGCGCCGGCTCGTCGGCGTCGTCACCGCAGCCTGCAGCAAGCAGCGCAAGCGCCATGGTCGCCGCGGCGAGTCCCGCCCAGGTCGGGCGAACTCGACGACGAATGGAAGTCCTCGGTGGACTCATGGGTGTATCCCCCTTCGTTGGACCCTCGGGCGCCGGCTCTCGACGCCGCGGGCGACGGCTCCGCAACGCTTTGGCCGTCAGCGGAGTCGCCCTGTGCCCGGACTAATGGCGCCACGAGCGAGCGGACACACGCGAATGCAGGGTCAGCCCCGAAGTACACGCGAATGCAGGTCCCGCCCGGCTTCGTCGGGCTGGTCCCTCAGGACCGAGGTAGGCGGGGCCCTATGGGTTACAGCAGTCTCAGATCGCGCGCTCTCGCCAAGGCCTCGATCCGGTTTCGGGCGTGCAGCTTGGTTAGCAGCGACTGGGTGTAGCTACGCACGGTGTTCTCGGCCAGGAAGAGTTCCGCCGCGATCTCCTTGCTGGTCCGCCCCAGCGCCATCACGCACAGAACCTCGTATTCCCGCTGCGTCAGTGACTCGTACATGCCGCCGTCCTCGCCTAGACGCAGAGCACGGGCGCTTGGGTCCTCCACCAGTGAGGGGTCCACATAGAGTTCGCCAGCCAACACCCTCCTCAGTGCCTCGACGAGGTTGCTGGCGTCCTTCAGTACGATGCCCACGGCGCCGGCGTTCAGGCAAGCGCGCAGCGGCTCGCGGTCGTCGAACGCGGTGTGGATCACTACCCGAGAGTTCCCGGACACATCCTGGAGAGACCGGCACAGGTGCGGTGCAAAGTTGTCGCCGAGCTTGAGGTCGAGCACTACCACATCCGGTGCCAGGCGCTTGGCTAGGGCAACACCCTCCTCGCCGGTGGTGGCCTCGCCTACGAGCTTGAAGTCCGTCTCGGCCGCTAGCAGCTGGCGGACTCCGTCGATCACCACCGGATGGTCGTCGATTACCAAGACAGACGCCGCTGCGGCGTGAGCTTGTTCAGGCGTGGCTTGGTACATCGTGGGTCTACTCATGGTGTTGCCTGGCCGGTAGATCCGGCGCTCACTCGGCTGCGTCAACGGGCAGGGTGATGCGAACCGTGGTGCCACCGTCCTCGCCGGGCCTCACTTCTAGGTCTCCTCCCTGACGTTGAGTCTGCCGAAGTATCGATGCCAACCCCCAGTGCCGGTCGCCTCGAGGCACTACCGCAAGTTCGAAGTCTTCGGGCAGTCCGCAGCCGTCGTCCTGGATGACCAGCGACACCTCTGACACGCCAAAGTGCAGAGTCGCCACCACCAGCGACGCGTCGGCGTGCCGCTCGATGTTGAACAGCGCTTGACGTGCCGCTCCTAGCAGCGCCGCCTCGGCACGCGGCGGCAGTGGACGAGCGACGCCGCGCACCACGAAGTGAGTTGCGACGCCCGAGCGGGCGGTCAGGTCATCGATCTCTCGCTGTAGGGCGGTGGCCGCAGCTTCGTCGGATGATGCGGGCCCCAGCACCTTGAAGGCTTGACGCATCCGCTGTGCCGCCTCCTGGGCTTGGTGTTCGATGCGCTCCGCGACCGCCACGAGGTTCTGGTCACCGCCGTCGCGCAGGCGCTGCGCTGCGCAGCTGATGGAGAACAGCAACTGTCCCACGTCGTCGTGCAGATCGCTGGCGATGCGCTGGCGCTCCGCGTCGACGCGGTGTCGAATGGTGGCTGAGGCATGGATCGATGCGGCCATCATCGGTGCTACATCCTGAGCGGCCCTCTCAAGGACGAGCTTGGCCCGGTCGCCGATGGAGCCGATGGAGCGCAATCCCCCGTACAGCAGACCCACCATCTCGTTCTCATGCTCGACCGGCACGGCCACCATCCCGCCGAGTCCCTCAGCGCTGACCACATCGATGAAGTGGTTGGTTATGCGCGGGTCGTCAAGGTAGCTCTGAACCTCCACTGGCCGGCGCTCCACCATCACCCGGCCACCTAGTCCCTTGCCGGTGGACACCTTCACCTCGCGGAAGCGCTCAGTGCGGGCCCCGTGCACGCCTCTCATGGCGAAGTTAGTGGAGCCCTCTCGTACCGCCACCGACACCAGAGGCAGGCCCAACATGCGGTACAGGTCCAGCGCAGTGCGCTGTGCGAGAGCGGCAGGGTCGAGAAACCCAACCAGAGTCTGGCTCAGGTCAGCTAGCCGCTCCAGATCCTCGGTTTCGACGAGTTCGATAACACCTTCGATGCGGCGACCCATTCCTAAGTCGGCCATGACCCGACCACCTTCCGAGATCGACGGCCAAGCCGCTAGTCAAGCACGGATCCGTGCGACGGTCCCGGCCTCAGGGCCTAACCGCCGACCCGGCTCTTGGCCATGGGCGACAAGGCGAAGCCCCCGACAAGCTGCTCGTATGCCCGGCCGACCCGCAGAAGCGTGGCCTCGTCCCACTGTCGCCCGACGATGCTCATTCCCACGGGCATGCCCTTCCCGCCGGCCACGGGGATTGTC
>JAPYOG010000021.1 GCA_028278785.1 Candidatus Poriferisocius anaerobius
GCGAACTGGCGAAGATCGCCAGCTATATGCTGCGCGGTAGTTATCTCAGATATAATGTGGGCCATGCTTTTCCAGTCTTTGAGTTTGCCCCAGCGTGCGGGGTTTGTGAGGCGATGCGGGTTTGGGCTGTTGGCGTTGGTGTTGGTACTGACAGCCGTGGTGCTGCCGCTCAATGAGGCTGCCGCGCAGGGTGTGACCCCGGCGGTCTCGTTCGGGGGGGTCGACCTCTCGGTGGTGGAGGGTTCAGACGACACCTTTCGGGCGGTGCTGAACCTGAATCCGGCCCCTACCGCAGACATTACGCTGCGGGTGGAGACTGAGCAGTCGTCGCCGGGTCGCTGGAGCGCGGCCGAGGGCAGCGACTACACGGCCGCGAACATCGATGTTCCGGTTGCAAACGGCGTGAACAGCGTGTTCGTCGAGTTCAGCAAGAGCACCACCAGCGGCGTGCGCATCGCCGATGATGACGTCTCAGAGGATTACGAGCATTTCACTCTGAAGCTGCGGAGCGGTTCGGGGTATTCGATTTCCGGCCGGGACTGGTTGAGGGTGACGATCATCGACGACGAGGCGCCGCCGTCGGCGCCGGAGGTCAATCCCGACGGCACCTACACGGTGCCCGCGGAATGGCCGCTGGTGCCTCAGCAGCTGAGGGCCCGCGGCGGCGAGTTCCGGCTGTTGTTGTTGACCAATACTTGGCGTAATGCCGAGTCGAGCAGTATCGCCGAATATGACGCGCATGTGAGGGCTTCTGTCGCGGGCAGCCACGCCGGCGGTTCGCATGAGGCGATCAAGCCGTACGCTGAATCGTTCAGGGTGGTCGGGTCGACCCCGACGGTGGACGCGAGCGACCACATCGACGCGGGATTCGATGCACCGGTCTACTGGATGAACGGCCCGCGTGTAGCGTGGAGGACAGCGGCCGACGACGACGTGCCCGAGGGTTTCTGGACAGCCGATTGGGAGAACTGGTCTGAACGCGATCGAAGGACCGCGGCCAGTGTCTCGGCCGCCGACGGCGGCACCCGTGGCGACTGGCACTGGACCGGAACCAACGCTGACGGGACGAAGCACTCGTCGAACAGTCTTGGCAGCGCAACCGTGGTCCAGGGTCAGTACTTCACCGATGACGGTGTGACCCGGGACCCCTTCTCCGGCACTTCCAGCATGAGAACCGCGGAACACGCGTTGTTGGGCATCTCGCCGGTGTTCCGGGTGACGCATAGGCCGCGCCTGGAGATAGACGTCGAGACGTCGGTTGGGCGGTTGGGTGACGGGTCCGGGTTTCAGCGGATGATGCTGGTGGACGAGCCCGCCGCCTGCAACACCGCGCCCAACGACGTGGCGGAGCTGGGCGGTGTTTCGCACGCCTCCGATCTGGCCACGTACCGGGTGCGGCTGCACGCCGACCCGGGCGGCCTCGCCTCGGTGCGGGTCTTCGACCCCGTGAGCTCCATATTCCGGCAGGGGAGCCTGGCGGGCGGGCCGCCCGAGACGCGCGCTAGAATTCTCAGACCGCACGCCGTCAGCGTCAACCACTATCGGGGCGGCTTGACGGTCCGGCCCCCGGGACAGCCCACGACCTACGCGTCGTCGACCGGACAGTCAAGATTCGGCTCCTATGTTACCCTGTACTTCAACTCGACCAATTGGGACCAGTGGAGGACGGTCAACCTCAACATCCACTGCGCCAACCACAGCGATGACTCGGCGTACCTCGTCCAGCACATGGTGACGCTGCCCGGCGACATTCGACTGGTGAAGGGTGGAGACACGGTGGACTGGTCCACTTGGCAAGGCGTGTATGTCAAGGTGATCGACACCAAGTCGTCGCAGCAGCCCGCTGACTTGAGCGCTGCCACGGCGTATGCCGGGACGTTGTCGGCCAGTTTGCCGCCGTTTCCTCCGTACGAAATCTGCGGCACGATTCTCGTCGGCAGCGAATGCGAGTGGCGTGTCGACCTCCGATATAAGTGGGCGACCACGCAGCATCCCAACGATTATTACGACGCAACGCGCCACTTCAGCCATTTCCAAGTCAAGGTCGAAGGGGACGCCAGCGTGTCGCCTCCGCTGCCGGTGCATGTCTACAGGGAAGACCCGAGCTTCGTGATCCGTGCGGATGAGGTTGCCAACAGTCAGCCTTATCTCCGCAGTTTCCCCAGCGGGTTGTTCTCGATGAATGGCTCTAGCCAGAATCCCGGCGACCCGGTCTACCGGATCACGATCACGCCGGTGACCATCCGCAACGACGATGTGCCGGGCGAGGCGCTGACTATGTGCGTGCAGTTGCAGTCGCAGTACGCGCCCTTGCCGCAGAACAAGTATGGCGCGGTGGTCGACTGCGGCCTGTTCACCGCCCCGGCGGGCGATGTGCCGGTGGTGCATCGGCTGTTCGCCATGGGGCCCGGAAACGGGCCGACGGTGACGATCGCCAGCGATGTCGCACAGGTGACCGAGGGACGCGAAGTCACCTTCACCATCAGCGCCGACCAGGCACCGGCGACCGACACGCTCGTCTACTTCTCCGTGACTGAGGAAATGGGCGCCGGTGCCAACCGTGTCGGTCGCAGCGAGTCTCGATTTGTGACGATTCCT
>JAPYOG010000210.1 GCA_028278785.1 Candidatus Poriferisocius anaerobius
GTGGAGGAGTCGCGGGCAGGGTCGGGGGTGGCCGCGCCGGTGAGCTCGGCGGTGATGCCGGTGGCCAGGGTCTTGCCCAGCTCCACGCCCCACTGGTCGAAGGGGTTGATGCCCCACAAGGTGGCCTGGGTGAACACCTTGTGCTCGTAGAGGGCCACGAGTTGGCCCAGCGAGCGGGGGGTGAGCTGCTCGCCCAGGATCACGGTGCTGGGCCGGTTGCCGGGGAAGCCCCGGTGGGGGTCGCCGGTGTCCGGGGCGCCGAAGGCCAGGGCCTCGGCCTGGGCGAACAGATTCGCCATGAGCAGGTCGTGGTGTTCGGCGAGGGCGTGGTTCGCCCGGCAGAAGCCGATGAACTCCGCCGGGACGATGTCGGTGCCCTGGTGCAAGAGCTGGTGGAAGGCGTGCTGGCCGTTGGTGCCGGGCTGGCCCCACACCACCGGCCCTGTGGCCGTGCCGACCGGGGCGCCGTCGGCCCGCACCGACTTGCCGCTGCTCTCCATGTCGAGCTGCTGGACATAGGCCGGGAATAGGGCCAGCTCTTGGGCGTAGGGCAGCACCGCAAGGGTGGGCCAACCCCAGAAGTTGCGGTTCCAGATGCCGATGAGCCCGAGCAGGGCGGGCAGGTTCTCGGTCCACGGCGCGGTGGCGAAGTGCCGGTCGATGGAGTGCATCCCGGCCAAGAGTTCGGCGAAGGCGTCGGGGCCCACGGCGATCATGAGGCTGAGCCCCACCGCCGAGCCCAGCGAATAGCGTCCGCCCACCCAGTCCCACATGGCGAAGACGGCATCAGCGTCGATGCCGAAGTCCTGGGCCTTGTGGGGGCTGGCCGTGACGGCGGCGAAGCGTCCGCCAGCCTTCTCCGGCCCCACGGCGTCGGCGAGCCATGCCCGGGCGGTGCGGGCGTTGGCCAGGGTCTCGACGGTGGTGAACGTCTTGGACACCACGATGAACAGGGTCCGGGTCGGGTCGAGCCCCCGGGTGACGGCGGTGAAATGGGCCCCGTCCACATTGGACAAGAAGCGCATGTCCAAACCAGCGTCGGCATAGGCGCCAAGTGCAGCAGTGGCCATGGCCGGCCCCAGGTCCGATCCGCCTATGCCTATGCTCACCACGGCCTGCCACCGCCCGCCGCGGGCCCCCTCCGCGAACGCAGCCATGCGGTCGAGCTGGTCTCGAACCTCAAGAGGCGGGTCGGGTTGGCGCAGCGCCGTGTGCCAGGCGGGGCGGTTCTCGGTGGTGTTCACCGGCTCGCCGTCGACCATGGCCTCGATCCGGCGGCGCAGCCCGGCCCGGTCGGCCAAGCCAGCCAGCAGCCCGACGGTTTCAGCGGTGAGGCGGTTCTTGGAGTAATCCAGCACAAGCCCGTCGGTCTCGGCGGTGAGGCGCTCGCCCCGCTGAGGGTCGCGGTCGAACAGATCCCGCAGGTGCATCCCGTCCAAGGTCTGCTGATGGGCACACAGCCTCTGCCACTCGCCGGTGTCGCGCACACCGGCAGCGTAACCGTGGGTCGTGGCGGCGGCGCCATCCACTGCCGCTGCGCGGCCTACTCGTAGGCGATGGCTTCCAGGATGTTGAGGCGGCTGGCCCGGCGGGCGGGGAAATAGGCGGCTGCCAGCCCGGCCAGCGCGGCCACCACCATGTAGACGATGAGGGTGAACCAGGGCACGGCGAATGCCGAGATGAAGCTGTCGGGGATGACCACCACTGCCGCCCAGGCGAAGAGGATGCCGATGACCGCGCCCATGATGCCCCCGAAGGCGGCCACGATTGCCCCCTCCCAGCGGATCGTGCGCCGGGTCTGAAGCCGGGACATCCCCACCGCCCGCAGCAGCCCCAACTCCCGAGTGCGCTCGAACACCGACAGGGCCAGCGTGTTGGTGATGCCGATGAGGGCGATCACCAGGGAGATCCCCAGGAACACGTTTACCACAACCAAGAAGGTGTCGATCTGGCTCTCCTGGCTGGCGCGGAACTCGGCCTGGTCGCGCACCTCGAGCTGGGGGAAGTCGGCGATGACCGATTCCACCGCTGTCCTGGCTTGGGCGGCGGTGTATCCCTCGGCGGTGATGGCGGAGATGAACTGGTCTTGATTGCCAGTCATGTATCGATCCCAGTCGGCATGGTCGATCATCCAGCCGCCGAGCAAGGTGGCATCGGAGAAAATCGCCGCCACTTCCAGGGAGGCCAACTCCCCGCCGGGGAACTCCAACTCCACCGAATCGCCCACTCCGACACCCAGGTCGTCGGCCTCGCCATCGTGCAAGAGCAGTTGCCCAGCGCCTGCCCCCACGGTGCTTCCGGCCACGATGTCGGGATCGATATGGCGGGCGATCACATCCAAATCGGTTGATCCGATGTCTTGGGTCTGCGCGTCGAGAGCGGTTCGAGCCGCGTCGAAGCGGAACCGCACAGTCACCACCGACTCCAACTCGGGCTGGGCGGCCATGGCCTCAGCCGCCAGCGGGCTGAAGGCTGCGGTTGGGTCGCCGCAGCCTCCCACGCAGATGAGCCAGTCGGAGTGTACCGACTCGTCCAGCACATCGGCCAGAGTCTGCTTGAACGACTGGCCCAAAACGGTGACCATCGAGACAAGGGCCAGCCCGATCAGCAGCGCCGAGGCGGTGCTGGCCGTGCGCCGGGGGGTGCGGGCCGCGTTCTGGCGGGCCAACCGCCAGCTCACGCCCACGAACAGGTCTCTCACCCATTGCCTCCACCGACTGCCGCGGCGCAAGATGAGCGCCCCCAACCCGATGAGGAGAATCGCGGGCAGCCCCAAGATCAGCAGCAACGGGGTCAGCCGCCCGAGGACGCGGACCGCCGGATTGGCGAAGATCGGGGTCACCAGGTTCATGCCCACGAACACCAGCAGCGCCCCCATCCCCAAAAGCACCAGGATGTCGACGGTGGAGAAGTCGGCCACAACAGCCACCACCAGCAGGAGTGCGCCCAGAACCAGCACCGATGCCCGTCCGAAGACGGGATGGATGCGAGAGCCTCCGGCCTGGAGCAGCACCGCTCCGACCAGCGCGGCGACCACG
>JAPYOG010000211.1 GCA_028278785.1 Candidatus Poriferisocius anaerobius
CCCACACCCTGGACAACCCGGTCCCCGCCCCCAGCCAGACGCGCCCTGGAAACACTGCTAACCTTCACCACGGAGATGCCCTTCTGAACTCGACAATATGTTCTTAGAACACACACATAGTCGCAGATCAGAAGAGCTTTTCCGCGGACCCCAACAACCCCCGACCACCCAACCCATGAACAATCAGGGCTAATCGAGCTATCGGCTATGCAACGTGCGGAAAGCGGCGAAGAGCAGCCCTAAGTTGTGACTCGTAGAATCGCTCACGGCCCTCGCGAATTGCCTGGTCCCATTTCGGCCTAGCTTCAACGAGGCCCTCTGCAACCAGCATCTCGATGATGTCTTCGAGGATGGGGCGGAAGAGAATCCCTCCGCCGTCATGAACCAAGCCCCCTATGGGAAAATGCAGATCGCGCAGCTTGTCTTTCTTCCTTCCCCTTGACCTGAAGATCGAGTTGTAGGGCTTGCCGCCGTCGCCGTAGATGTGGAAGTGAGCCTTGGAATACCCGTTATCGAGTTTCCGTACGTAGTCGTAAGCGAAGAGCGTATTCCTCTCTCCAGTTTCACCTACTTGGATCGCGTAGTTGGTTTTGGATGCCATCAGCCACGCGCCTTCAGTGTCGTCCAGGCACAACTCGTGGGAAGCGAACAAGTACAGCTCTGCCTTCTTCTTGCTGGTTGTCAGGGCGACTAAATCTGGGTCTAGCGGGTTCCTGTCCGAAAGATTGCGCCCAATGCTGTACCGGTCATCACTCAGCTGCGCAGCGCTGAGTTTGATGCCATCGGTGATCGTGTTGTTGAGCAGACGCGACAAGTCTTCGGCGAATTGCTTCGCCTGCTTGGAAAGGGATGGGGTCATGTCAGGGGAGGCAGAACCAAGCGCGCTTCGCCGACTCCGTCTCGAATTTGCCCTGTCTGGCCTGCTCTTGCAGTTCTTCCCTGGAAAAACCACACTTTTCCAGCAGTCGCTCTTCGGCTGCTTGGATCTGTTCAGGGGTGGGGTAGTACACGCCATCCTCAACGGAACTCGGCGCAGCCTGAAGGTGGGGGGTGTGAGTGGTCTCCATGCCAATGAGTGTAGGCGCTATAGCGACAGATTGTTCACCATTCGGACGACCACCGCTGCCACGCGAATCGCCCTCAGACATGCGGGCGTCGACCGCGCTTGCCGCTGGAACGCCGTCCTCTGTTCAGGGCCGATTCTTCTTCAGTGAGCGGCGTCGCCGCCAGCGGAACTCCTGTGCTGGAAAGGTGCGCTTCGGGCGGGCAGACACCGGGTAGGGTCAGGAGATGGACCCTGAAGCCTCTCTCAAGGCCTTGATCGCGCCCTCAGTGCTGCCTGCTGATTTCGCCCGCTTGGGCGAGGAGTGCATCAGCTTGGAGAAGGCCGGGGCCGACCGGATTCACTGGGATGTGATGGACGGGCGGTTTGTGCCCAACCTCACCTTTGGCCCCGATGTGATCGCCTCGGTCCGCCCGCTGGTGGCGCTCCCGTTCGAAGCCCACCTGATGGTGGAGGACCCCCATGAGCTGGCCCCGCGGTACGCGGAGGCCGGCTGCGAGCTGCTCATCGTCCACGTCGAGGCCTGCCCCCATCTGCACCGCACGCTGGGCGCCATCCGAGAGCTGGGAATGGACGCCGGTGTGGCCATCAACCCGGCCACTCCGGCATCGGCGGTGGCCCATGTTCTGGACTTGTGCCGGCTGGTGCTGGTCATGACCGTGAACCCCGGTTGGGGCGGCCAGTCCTACATCTCGTCTATGGAGTCCAAAGTGGCCGAAGTGCGGGCGATGATCGATCAGAGCGAGCACAGCCACGAGGTGGAACTGGAGGTGGACGGGGGTATCGGACCCTCCACTATCGGGGGCGCCGCCAGAGCTGGGGCCGGGGTGTTCGTGGCCGGCAGCTCGGTGTTCTCCGACGAAGCGGGGTTCGGCCACGCCATTGGCGAGCTGCGCGGAGCAGCCTCGGCCCGCTGATCGCGCCGAGTCGCCGGCTATGCCCGCTTTTCGACTATGAGCCCAGCCCGCAGCCGGCCGCCGGCGACAGCTGTTCTGGCGCTGGTAGGGGCACTCGCTCTCTGGAGCTTGGCCCTCACCTCCTGCGGGGGCGGCGGGCAGCCCAGCATCGGAGCTTTCTGCGAGCGGCTGGAGACCGCGTTCGAGCCCGAGGGCGCTCTGGCCGCGGACTATTCCAGCGACCCCGGTGCCGCGGAGGCCGTCATCCGCGAACTGGAGTCGATTCGCCGGGTGGCGCCGCTGGAGATCGAACCGTCGCTGGCTGTTGTCAACGAGACTGCGGGCATCATCATCGCCATCGCGAGCGGCGACCGAAGCGGCGCCCTAGATGCCGAGCTGCTCCGGCAGAGCGAGGACGCCGCCACCAGGCTGGCCCGCTATTCAGCCGGGCAGTGCGGGCTGGAGTTGGACTGGCAAAGCCCGGCTGTGCTGGTCGATCCCGACAGGATTCCAGGAGAGGTGGACTTGAACGTCCCCGGCTGATCGCCGGGCAAGCTTCCCACCCCCGTGCCCGTCTTGCCGACCGGGACTTGAACGTCCCCGGCTGATCGCCGGGCAATCAGGTGCCCGGCCCGGTCGGCGTCAGATCATCTCGCCGCGCTTGACGATCACATGGTCGATGATGCCATATTGCTTGGCCTCTTCAGCGGTGAACCAGCGGTCGCGGTCGGAATCAGCCTCCACCTGCTCCAACGACTGGCCGGTGTGGCTGGCTATGCGCTCTGCCAGCAGCGACTTGACGTATGCATGCTGCTCAGCCTGGATGGCGATGTCGGTCGCCTGGCCTCGAACGCCTCCGGAGGGCTGGTGCATCATGATCCGGGCATGGGGCAGGGCATAGCGCTTGCCGGGAGCGCCGGCGCACAGCAGAAACTGGCCCATGGAAGCGCCGAGGCCCATGCAGATGGTCCCCACGGCGGGGGTGATGAACTGCATGGTGTCGTAGATGGCCATTCCCGAGGTGACCGATCCGCCCGGCGAGTTGATGTAAAGCCAGATGTCCTTCTCCGAGTCCTCGCCCTCCAGATAGAGGAGCTGGGCGGTGATGTAGTTGGCGATGTCGTCGTTCACGTCGGTTCCCAAGAACACGATGCGGTTCTTCAAGAGCCGGTTGTATATCTCAAAAGCGCCGCGCTCGGGGCTGCCCGGCTCGAACAGGACGGGATTTGTCATGGCCGCAATCGTACCGGGCCAGCGGGCGCTACCGGCCACCCGACCCGCCCCGCCTCGGCGAGATGCCGCCTGCTGCTTTGCATCGCAAATGTGCGCCAGGTGGGATTTGAACCCACACGGGCTTGCGCCCACAGGGACCTAAACCCTGCGCGTCTGCCGAATTCCGCCACTGGCGCGCGGTGCCACCAGGCTACAGGCCCAGCTCGGCTGCCAAGGCCCGAAAGGCCCGGCCCCGGTGGGAGATCCCGTTCTTCTCATCGGCCGTCATCTCGGCAAAGGTGCGCCCGTCTCCCTCATCGGGCACGAACACCGAGTCGTACCCGAACCCCCGATCGCCGCGGGGCGCCTCGGAGATAAATCCTGCGGTCATGCCCTCAGCCACCACTTCGGCGCCGTCGGGGAACGCCGCCACTGCCACAGTGCGAAAGCACGCGGAGCGATCGGCAGCGCCTTGGAGGTCGGCCAGAAGCCGCCGCCGGTTGTCGGCGTCGTCTGCCCGGTCTCCGGCAAATCGAGCCGATCGCACGCCGGGAGCCCCGCCCAGAGCGGCCACCTCCAGGCCGGTGTCGTCGGACACTGCGGCAGCTCCGGTGTGGCGGCACACTGCGGTGGCTTTCAGCCTGGCGTTGGCCTCCAGGGTGTCGCCGTCCTCGACTATCTCGCCCAAGTCTTCGGGCCGGGGCAGCAGCTCCACATCCGCCGTCCCAGAGTCCGATCCCAACACGGCCGCTATCTCGGCCAGCTTGTGAGGATTCGCCGTTGCGGCCACCAGCGTGCAGCGGCCTCCCTCCGTCTTGCTCAACGGAGTCGGGGCGGTTCGGCCAGAATCTCGTTCTGGCGCCGGATGATCTGGGCGATGCCCGCACCGGCCAAGTCCAGCAGCTCGTTCAGCTTGTCTCGGGCGAAAGGATGGCCCTCGGCGGTGCCCTGCACTTCCACGAAACGACCCGACTCGGTCATGACCACGTTCATATCCACCTCGGCGGACGCGTCCTCCTCGTATGGAAGGTCGAGGCAGGGAACCCCGTCGACGATCCCAACCGACACTGCGGCGCAGGCCTCGAGCACCGGGTGTTCTGCAAGGTCCCCGGCCGCCAGTCGCCGGCTGAGGGCGTCGTGAAGGGCCACATAGGCACCGGTTATCGCCGCAGTGCGGGTGCCGCCATCGGCTTGGAGCACATCGCAATCGCAGATCACCTGGCGCTCGCCGAGCAGGGCTGCGTCGGTCACCGCTCGCAGAGATCGGCCGATCAGCCGCTGGATTTCCTGGGTGCGGCCCGAGGGCCGGCCTTGAGCCGCCTCCCGTTTGACCCGCTCCGGCGATGAGCCCGGCAGCATGGAGTACTCCGCGGTCACCCAGCCCTTTCCCCGGCCCCTCATCCACCGGGGCACATTGGCGTCCACCGACGCCGTACACAGCACCCGGGTGCGCCCGAACGACACCAACACCGAGCCGTCGGCCATCTCGGTGAAGTCTCGGGCGATGCTCATGGGGCGCAGCTCGCCGGCCGCTCGTCCGTCGCCCCTCATGGCGCTGTTCTCGTCTTCGCTCTCATGCTCTGGCTCTCATGCCCAACCCTCATGTCCAAAACTCTCATGTCCAACCCTCATACCTCATAGGTGCGGTGCTGTTGCACCGCCTCGACCGGTTGGCCGAACGAGGCTGAAGCCTCGCGCACCGCAGCACCCGCATCCGCACCGGGGGCGAGATGAGTGAGCATCAGCCGCTCCACACCGGCGTCTGATGCCATGGCGCCTGCTTCCCGAGCGCTCAGATGGGGGCCTCCCAGCTCGCGGTCGGCTTCCAGGAAGGTGGCCTCGCACAGCGCCGTGTGGATGCCGGGGCCCAGACGGTCGAACGACCAGCCCGCGCCGGTGTCGGCCGAGAAAGCGAAGCTGCGGCCGCCGCTGTCGACCCTCGGCGCCAGCGTTTCCACCGGGTGATCGGTTCTTGAGAATCTCCACTGCTGGTCGCCGATCAGCGTCCGGTGGCCCGACGAGATCAGCCGCCAGTCCAGAGCGGGCGCGAGGTCGGGCTTGCCGAGCAGGGCGCAGGCCAGCGACCGGGTGCCCGCGGTTGCATACACCGGCAGCGGGCTGCGGTGTACATGGTGGCGAAGCGCTGAGAAGGCAAGGGCCAAGTCGGTCCAATGGTCGATGTGCTGATGGGTGATCACCACGGCATCCAGATCAGCCAGACCGCAGTGCCGTTGGAGGTTGGACAGCGTACCCGGACCGGCGTCAAGCCACACCTTGGCGCCGGTGGATTCCAGCAGGTAGCCGGTGCAGGCGATGCCGGGGGCGGAGTAGCTGCCCGAGCAGCCCAGCACTGTGAAGCTCAGCGCCATCGGAGACACGCTAGTGCCGGCATTCTGCGGAACAGGGTAGAAATGGAGCGGCCTCGACTTTGGCGGGATCAGTCGAGGCCGCTCGGCTGGAGCTGTGCTCCAGCATGGTGGTGTGGTTTGGGTAGTACCACTCTATCAGGGTTGCGCGCTCATAGCACATCATTTTAGAAGAAACATTTGAAAAACCTGGCCGCATGATTTTTTTCCTCAGGGGTCAGCTGGCCTCAGAAGTAGATGATCGCCTCAGCCCGAGCCGTCACCTGCTCGATGGGGTCGGTCCAAGCCCCGGTCGACAAGTACTTCCACCCGCCGTCGGCCGACACAACCACCACCGATCCCCTGCTGATGCGCTCGGCCACCCGGGCGGCGCCGGCCAGTGCCGCCCCGGTGGAGATGCCGGCGAAGACTCCGGCCTCCTGGGCCAGGCGACGGGTCCACTCGATCGACTCCCGAGGCCGCACGATGCGCTTGCCGTCGAGGAGCTGGTCGCCACCCCACTTCTCATAGATCGGTGGGATGAACCCGTCGTCCAAGCTGCGGAGGCCGTCCACCATCTCCCCCGCGGGGGGCTCCACAGCCAGCACTTGCACCGATGGCTTGCGCTCTTTGAGGTAGGCCCCCACGCCCATGAGGGTGCCGCTGGTGCCCAGGCCCGACACGAAGTGGGTGATCTCGGGGCAGTCGGCATAGATCTCCGGGCCGGTGGTGTCGTAATGGGCCCGGGGGTTGGCCTCGTTGCCGTATTGGTATAGGAATGCCCACTCGGGGTTGTCGTCGGCCAGCCTCTGGGCCAGCCGGACAGCGCCGTTGGACCCCTCGGCGCCCGGCGACCAGATGATCTCAGCCCCGAACACCTCGAGCAGCTGGCGACGCTCGGCCGAGACGTTCTCGGGCATGACGATCTTGATGGGGTAGCCCCTGAGCCGGGCGATCATGGCCAGGGCGATCCCGGTGTTGCCCGACGACGGCTCGATGATGGTGCGGCCCGGCACCAGGGTGCCGTCGGCCTCGGCTTCGAGGACCATCTGGCGGGCGACCCTGTCTTTTACCGACCCGGCCGGATTGACCCCTTCAAGCTTGACGTGGATGGCCACCGACGGGTTCGGCGACAGCGCGGTGACATCGACCATGGGGGTGTTCCCGATCAGGTCGACGACCGATTCGTGCGCTGCCACAGGCCCCAGACTACCCGGATGCCTACCCCTCGACTGCCACCGGTTCCTCGGTGATATGGCCGTCGAGGATGCGATAGCAGCGCAGCGAGGGCTCGGGGTCCTTCAACGACACGATCACGTAGAGCAGCGCTCCGAAGGGGTCGAACGCCGTGGCGTCGCGCACATCGGTGGGCGACGGATAGGCGGTGGTATGGGTGTGAGAGTGCATGACCGCCACCAGCGCCAGCCCCTCCTCGTCGGCAGTGCGCTCCACCTGAAGGTACTCGGCATCGTCGAGCCGGTAGATCTGGCTCGACTCCGCCGCGTTGCGAACCGGGAAGAACCGGGTTACCGACTCGCTCTCCTCGGGGCGGGCCAAAAGCCCGCACGCCTCGTTCGGCAATCCCGTCAGCGCATGGGCGATGACCCTCGCGTAAACCTCACCGCTCAACCGCAGCACCCGCTCACCCTACCCGGCCGTGTCTGCCATTCAGCCGCTATCGGGGCGCAGCCTCTCTCGTCCGGGGTCAGACCAGCGAGGACGACCACGGGCGCCGAGGGTCCGGAATCGCCGGCAAGTCAGCAGATGTGCTGGGGGATTCGCAGCGGGTGGTGACAGGCACCACGCCCGCCCACCAGGGCCCGGCGATGTCTTCGGGCTCATCGATGGGATCACCGCGCCGGACCTTGGCCGACGCCTCGGTCAGGGGCACCTCCACAACCAGTGTCTTGCGCAGATCCGACGGCGACGGCGGGCGCCCGGCATCCCAGTTGGCACCCACGTGATCGGTCACCAGCTTGAGAGCGTAGGCCTTGCGCGTGTCAGCCTGCGGTTCAAGATTCAGCGCGTCGGCTACCATCTCTGACAGCAACGCCTCTTCATCGACGATGATCACGTCGGCCAGTATGCGCTCCACGAGCTTGTCGTAGTAGCCGGCATGCAAGTCGACCCGGCCCTGCTCGCTGGCGGCTATGTCGGGGAGCACCTGATCGAACGTTGGTGCGGCCTGGACCATCGCCGGAATGATGCTGTGGACATGGACCGCTCCCAGGTCGCGGTTCGGCTGGACCAAGTGTCGCACTCATCGACAATCTCGCCACCCACCACGGTCACACAGGCGATCTCCACCACCCTGTCGTGTCGGGCTATCTCCTCCCCAAGCATGTCGGGGGCCTACTCTGGTGTATGCCCTTCCAGACCCTATCGAGTGGACCGGATCCCAGAAGCCGATGACTGAACGGCTGTTCTGAGCAGGCGATTGGCACTGATGCCAATCCACCGATGACACTCCATGCCTAGTGGTGTGTCTTGGGTTTATTCGCGCGTGTCCTGCTAGGCATCGCCGCCCCTCGCGGCGTTGCCCCTCCTTGCCGTAAGCTGGGAGTATGGCTGTGTCGGCGCGCCTTGCGAGGAACGCCGCTGCCGTCGCAATCCACGGCGCTAAACCCAAGACACACCACTAGATCGGGAACGAGGGGGAACGAGATGCTGACTGCGGAAGTCGACCATGCCGCCGAAGCGGTAGAGCAGTTGACCCAGGCATCTGTCGTGTCGCTGTCCGTCGAAGGGTCCAAGATGCTTGGAGCGTTCGAACTCCACCCGGATGAGCACGAGAGACGTCAACGTGCAGGTGTAGGTGCAATCACGTCGAAGGCTCTTCTCCACGGCCTTTGGCTGTTGCCCTCAGGAGGATTCGTATCCAGCGAAGATCTGCCCGACGTGAAGGTCCGACGTCTGCGAATGGCACCACACTGCGCCATCGAGACCTACTGTGGCTTCTGGCGAACCTATGACCCTCCGGGAGTTCTACGAACAATTGCGTTTAGCGGCAACAACGTTGCCCGGGCTGTTCATCGAGCAGCCAGGTTCACACCGATATTTCAGCGGGTTGTGCTGGCCAATGAATCGAGCGTTCCCGTCCCCTGGTCAGTTGAATGCTTGGCACGCGAGTGGGGCGTGGGCATCATTGCACTGCATGACAACGAAGACTCTCAGGTTGTCGTACCTGCGAGTTCCCCTGTGGTCGGTGTGCCGAGTGTCTATCGGTGGTGGGTTGCAGAATTGGCTTACGAACGCTTCCTTTACGAGAACGACCAACTCGTCAGTTGAGCCTTGGGATCCTCTGGTCCCTGGACGCCAGCTAGACCATATTGTGAAGCGGCATCCCGGCAAGCCTTCAGGAATTCGGCACGTCGATCAGCGGGCTCCGCACCAATTATATGACTAGCGAATTCTGCAAGCGCGTTCATGTTGTGCCATGTTGCATCAAAGTCGTCATCCAAGTATCGGCTGAGCGAGCCATCACAGCAGCAAGGAAGTGGGCACAAGAGGCTGCTTCCTGCAGCTGTCCATCCAGCGACGACATGAGCAAGAAACCAATCAAGACATGGACGCACGAAGAGTCGTGCCGACGACCCAGGATTGCGCCAAGCTCCCGACGAAGAATGCGCGTAGTGGCGAGTCGAGGTTGTAAGACCAATAGATGCATGGTTCGCTCCAAAAGCGAGAGCGCCAATTGATCCATGATCGCTACGCAACAGGAACAGTCGAACAATCTGAGAAGCGAGGCGCTGTAGCCCAATGACAGCTCCGCTCACAGACAGTGGATCTCCACGATCAGCAAGAATAAGAGCAACGGGCCGACCTGTCGATAGCAGAGAGTCAACTACCAAGTCGGTCTTTTTCGCAACCCACCGAACATCAACTGCAGCGAGAATCACCGCTCCTAGGACTTCAGCGATGCGACCCTGTTCCTTGATAATGTCAACGAAGGTTGATTCTGAATCCCTTTCCCAGGGTATGAAGACCCCTGGCAGCAAAAGGCGAGCCGCTCCAACTTGGGCCTGCTGCTCAACCCACATCTCAGGTCCAAGCAGATTCTCTGGTTTGTATCCCTCACCATCGAAGAGGAATGGGACTTCAAGACCAGCATCCCGTAGTCGCTTCGCAACATCCGGCCCTTTGGGACCCGAGATCGTGATGCCATCAGCAAGTTCTGCAGCAGCAAGGGCCACCGCAGGATTCTGCTTGCAGGCAGGAGCAGTGAGGTAGAATGAAAAGGTCGGATGACGGCTTGCTGCCTTCCACTCAGCCGTAGCCGTCATGAGAGGAGTCCTGCGTCTTGAAGCGCGGAGCGGACCTTAGGGATTTGACTGCGATGGAGGCTGTACTTCTCAGTTGCGTGCTGGATATGCCCAATGACCACGCTTGGATGCAAGTTGTACCGCGATGCTGCTTGAACGATTGCCGGTACAGACACCGACGCGACTTCGAATCCACCAGGAAACAGCCACTCAGTGGCCTGATCATTTGCTGCTAACTCATCGGGATCACTCTGGGGGCCCATCAAATCGTCATCGAGAATCGCGTCAGAATGCGCAGTGATGTGCCCCAGCGTTAGATGGGCACACTCGTGCAATAGAGCAAAGAGGAGACTGTCGAATCGGTTGTTTCGCGTAGTCAGGCCAATGACGGGTCGGCCGTCGGGAAGAAACATAACCGCACCATCGAGCTTGCCTCCTCGAAGGCTCTCTGCGAATACCAAACAGACGCCGCATTCCCCGAGAAGTGTTGGAAGCCCGGCCAGCTCACAGGGTCCGTTCTTGAGAATCCGGGGTAGGCGTGCCGCAAGTCGCCCCAGCTCGTCGATTTCGAATTCAGCAACATCCTGGGTGCCAGCGATTTTCCGCACATATCCAAGCCAAGCAGCCTGTTCAATTGTGATCGGATCGGCAGAATTGGAGCGCTTCGCCGCCGCGGCAAACCGAGGACGCTCATCAAGGTTGGCGATTGTCAGCAGTTCGCATACGGCCGACTCGATTGCATCAAGGTCATCGGTCTCAGGAACCCACCCCCGAGACCGCACCTGAGCCAGCGGAATCACCTGGCGCAGTCGAGCTCGTCGAGCAACAGGGGTGAGTTCTTCCTTGGTCGCGTTGGAGCGCTGCTCGTGCAAGCGATATGCAGTCTGGAGATTCAGCCAAAGCCCAGGGGTGGTACCAAGCGCCTCAGAGAATGAAATCGCAGTCTCAGTGGTGATTTCCTTCTTTCCATTCAGAATTTCGGAAACTGCTTGGATGGGCCGACCGATGATCTCCGCAAACTCAGTCACGGTCCACCCACGTTCGTCCAACTCATCCCGGAGGTACTCACCAGCCGGAAAGACCTCGGCCGGAGTGTAGGTTCTAGCCATAGTCACGAATCACCTCCCTAGTGGTAATCGACAATCTCGACAACGACCAGCAGCCGGCCTTCGGCATCGGTCTCAATCCGCAGAATGAGCCTCCACCGGTGATTGAGCCGGATCGAGTGCTGGCCAGCGCGCCCCCCTTTGAGCTTCTCAAAGTGCAGCGCCCTGTAGTTCCGAAGATCGACCTCGGACTCCGCCTGGGCGAGAAACCCCACCTTCTTCCGGAAGGCCTTCACAACATCCGAACCGAGCCTGGGCAGCACGAAGTCTCGCTCCTCGTACAGCCGTCTCAGGTCGTCGTCTTCGAATTCCAGCCTCATACTTCACGCCTTCACCCTAGAGGTGAACACTCTATCATGCAAGTACCATTGATGGGTTCAGTCCTTGACTAAGGGTACGAACCGCACGGGGCAGAGCTGCTTGGAGATGGTTTTGCCGCCTGTTCGGGTGACGAGGGTGAGGTTCTGGGAGAGCGACGGCGGCCCCAGGGGGATGACCAGCCGCCCGCCGTCGGCGAGCTGCTCGATGAGCGCCGACGGGATGCTGGGGGCTGCTGCGGCAACCACCACCGCGTCATAGGGTGCGCCCGGCGGGTGGCCCTGCCATCCGTCGGCGCGTAGCACGGTTGCGTTTGCATACTCCAGGTCGGCCAGGACCCGAGCCGCTGCGGAGGCCAGCTCCCGGCGGCGCTCCAGCGTTGTCACCGAGGCGG
>JAPYOG010000212.1 GCA_028278785.1 Candidatus Poriferisocius anaerobius
GTCAGGCCCTGCGAATAGGAGATGTCGATGTCGCCGGCCTCCATGGCCTGGGCCATGTCACCGCCCGACGCGAACGGGATCCAGTTCACCGTCAAGCCGAGAGCCTCGTCATAGGTCTTCCTGGCCTGGGCCACCTGGTTCGCGGTCGGCCACTCCAAGAAGTAGGCCACATTCAACTCATCCAGCATCGTGTCCTCAGCAGGCGCTGCCGGCGCGGCATCATCGTCGGTGGTGGCCGCATCCGGGGTGTCCGCGCCATCGGCGGGGGCGGGTGCTTCTTCATCGTCGCCGCAAGCCGCGGCAACAAGCACCAGTACGGCCAGTAAGGCCAATAGTCGTTTCATGGGGATCCCTCCAATTCCTTGGGTTTGTCGAAGCCTCATGTCGAGGTCTTCAGCCAACCGCCTAAGCGGTCGAGCACTTGGTCAAGACGACCGAGCAGGTCGTCGATCACGGATTCGTCGGCCACCAGCGGCGGCGACACCGCGAGCATCACTGCGCCCCGGCCGTCGGGCCGTACCAGTACACGTGCCGCGCGTACCAACCGGTCGAGCACGCCGCCCGGCAGCAGCTCGGCGACCTCTGAATCGTTGAGGTCCACCCCTCTGGCACGATCGCGCATCAACTCGACGGAATGGAAGTAGCCGGTGCCCCTCACGTCCTTGACACAGGCGTGGGACTCCATCAGCGCCCGCAGGCCGTCGCCCAGAAGATTCTCGTTGGCCAGCACGCGCCCGAAGACGTCCTCGTCGCGCATGGCGGTCATATTCGCCACCGCCACCGCAGTAGCCACCGGGTGGCCGCCGAAGGTGGAGCCATGGACATACATGGCGAGCGGCGAGTCCCACAGACGATCCACGAGCGGCCCGCGTACCACCAGCCCTCCGAGTGGCTGGTAGGCGCTGGTGACCCCTTTGGCGAAGGTGATCATGTCGGGTTCAGCACCGAAACGCTCACTGCCGAACCAATGCCCGAGCCGCCCGAAGGAGTTGATGACCTCGTCGGCGCAGAGCAGCACGCCGTAGGCGTCGCAGATGCGCCGCAGTTCCCGCCAGTAACCCTCGGGCGGAACCAGCGCCCCCCGACCGTTCTGCACCGGCTCGGCGATGACCATAGCCACGGTGTCGGGACCGGCGGCCACGATCGCCTCCCCTGTCTCTTATACACATTCTCCGAGCCCACGAGACCGTACTAGCGAGCGAACTTCAGGGCCGATTCGACTGCCTCGGATCCCGAACTGACGAAGAACACCCGGTCGAGGTCACCCGGCGCGACGGTGGCGATCATCGACGCCGCCTGTACGGCCGAAGGGTGGGCCATGCCCCAATTCGGGTAGAAGGCGAGCTTGTCCATCTGCTTGGACGCAGCCGCGGTGAGATCGCTGCGGCCGTGACCGAGATTGGTGCAGAACAGGCCGGCCAGAGCGTCCAGGTACTGGTTGCCCTGCGTGTCCCACACGTAGCAGCCTTCGCCCCGGTCGATCACGACCAGGTCATCACGGCGCCATGCGTCACCCCGCGTGAAGTGAGGCAGCAAGTGATGGTGAGCCTGCTCCCTTTCCCCCACCGTGTGCGCCTCCTGTACCGCGGGAAGCCGAGTCCGTGCCCGGTTGACCTGCTTAGAGGCTACATCACTTGTGTGAGTATGTCTAACCCATACAGGAGGGGTTCTCTAGACCTTCGGGTGTGGCGGTTGTTGCAAACTGGCTCATCGCCCAGAGTCGACCCGGTAGATCAGGTCCGGAGTCAGTTCGGACACGCTCGCCGCGCCGCACAGGGCCATGTCTCGCTTCATGCCCGTGTGCAGATGCTCGATGACCCAGTCCACGCCTTCCTCCCCCGCGGCGGCCAGCCCGTACAGGTACGGCCGCCCGATCATGCAGGACGTCGCGCCGAGGGCCAGCGCCTTGACGATGTCGCCGCCTCGCCGCACGCCGCCGTCGCACACGATGTCGAGATCGCCACCAACTGCTTCGACCACCGGCTGAACCAGATCGATGATGCCCGGGGCCCCGTCGAGCTGGCGACCGCCGTGGTTGGACAGCACGATGCCGTCAAGGCCCCGGTCACGGGCGATCACTGCATCGGCCACGCTCTGGACGCCCTTGATCAGCACCGGCCCGTCCCACAACGAGCGCATCCACTCCACGTCCTCCCACGACAGCGTCGGATCGAACTGCTCGTTCATGAACGCGGCCAGATCCACCGCGGTCGAACCGTCGATGTCGGTATTGCCGGCGACGTTGGCGAACTCGATCGGCTCCGAGAATGCGAACCTCAGGCTCCAACTGGGTCGGATCATCCCCTCCACGAGGATGTCGAGGCCCATCTTCGGGGGCAACGTGAATCCCCGGCGCACATCGCGCTCACGACGCCCGAGCATGGCCGCGTCCACCGTGATGCACAGCACCTCGAATCCGGCCTCAGCAGCTCGCAGGATCATGTCCTTGAGCAGGCCCTTGTCACGCCACACATAGACCTGGAACCACTTCGAGCCATTACTGACCGCGGCCACTTCCTCCACCGAGCGAGTCCCCATCGTGGAC
>JAPYOG010000213.1 GCA_028278785.1 Candidatus Poriferisocius anaerobius
CCCCACAGGAACCCCCACCTCCATCGCCCACTCCCCAAACCGCTCATCCACCGCCGCCAGCCGCCCCGCGATCTCAACAACCCGATCCCGAACCGGATGCCCCTCGCCGGGGTCGGGGATAGACAATTGGTTGAAATGCTCGAAGGTCAGGTTCAACTCAACATTGCGTCGGGCCTGCCAGTCGCAGAGCATCGAGCACAGCACGCCCAGCACATACGCCTCATCCGCCGCGAAACCAGAGACCTGCAACAGGAAGGGGGCCTTGTGGGTGACAACTTGCAGAGGCGGGATGAAACCAATCACGAGGGTGCGGGTATCCGTGGACCTTGTTACGTCTCTGAAGACGATTCGCGGCTTGCGGCAAGGCAATGTGGCGGGATCATCGTTAACGGCGTCGTCAAGTTCTGCGAACGCCGAAGATTTTGTCCGGCGCTGGGACAATCGCTTCTCTTGCAATTGGGTGGTGATGCTCATGACCGCCTTGACCGCCAGGTCGTCTTGGGCCACTGACAGCTTCGACTCCAACAGGCCCTCGTAGATGGTGCCGAACTCCCGAACCGACAGCGACCGGAAGTCCACCGGCCCCAGCCCCTCGGGACCCTCGTCCACCAGCACCGCGGCCAAGGCCGGGCCGAACTCGGCGTTGGTGAGCTTGAAATCGGCGATGGCGTGTTCGTTGCAACTGACAAGCGCGGCGTCTATAGGGGGAATCTGCACACCCGGGAGTTCCGCTGGGACAAGCTGGTGTCGGTCTCGCCGGAGCAGATCGGCAAATCCTATGTGCTCATGATGCCCGTGGAGAACCGCCAGAGAGTCTCAGGCGTCTTCGTCGGCACTTCGGAAAACGCGGATATCGTGACCCGCCGCATTCTGTTCGGCGTCGCACTCAGCCAAGAAAGGGGCGACGAGTTCATCGAGCGCCTCGAAGCGGAGCTGGCCGAACTTCAAGCCAACAAGCCTGCTGTGCCCGAACTGCTACCCCCACCCCCAACCCGCTAGCGCCTGGCACAGCCGGGTTAGGGCCACCAGCGAGGCTCTGGGCGCCTGCGGAGACTGCGGCTTAGGGGCGCCCTGGAGGGTGCTGACGGTTAGCCGGTGAAGGTCACCATCTCGCCCTCGCCACAACCGCCGGATCACGCCTCAACGGCCCGCCAGCAATACCAGGCAGCAACACTGCGAAAAGGGCGGAACTGGTCGCCGAGGGGCTCGAGCTCCTCAGCGGTGGGCGCCTGGGCCCATCCGTGGGCCAGGCCGTACCCTTTGCGCACCCCGAAATCGCCCACCGGCCACACATCCAGGCGGCGCAGCGAGAAGATCAGGAACATCTGGGCGGTCCAGGTGCCGATGCCCCACACCTTGGTGAGCTGGTCGATCACCTCCTGGTCGGAGAGGCGGCCCAGTCGGGTCAAATCCAGCGTTCCCTGCTCGCAGCAGGCGGCCAAATCCAAAACGGCCCGGGTCTTGGCGCCCGACAGCCCGGCGCTTCGCAGCGGCGCCTCGCCCAGCGCCAGCACCGCGCCGGGCGTCCATTCAGGGGCCTGCTGTCGCACCCGCCCCCAGATGGCCCCGGCCGCCTTGCCGGCTAGCTGCTGGTAGACGATCTCGCGGCTCAGCACCTCGAAGCGCTCCACTACCGCGGGCTTGGGGCCGAACCGGGGCGGCCCGACGCGCTCCACCAGAGCAGACATCACCGGCGAGGCCCGACTCAGAGCCCGGCTGGCCTCGCCCAAACTCACCATCCCCAAGACGCTCCTCCCGGCAACGGCGGCGCCGCCGGCCCCATCAGCTGGGCTGTGACACTCCCCAAGACGCTGCTCCTGGTGCTCGAGACCCGTCGGGCCAGCTCAATCGCCGGCGCCGGAAGCGGCAGGCTGCGGCGCCGGTTTGACGATAACCCGGGCGATGCGCCGCCCGGTCACCCGCTCCACCCGCAGTTCCCAGCCGTCCACCGCTAAAGTCTCGCCCTCGTCGGGAACATGGCCCAGGGTGTTGAAGATCAACCCCCCCACCGTGTCCCAGTCGCCGTTGGGAAGCGGCGCACCCAGCACCTCGCTCAGCTCGTCGATCGGCACCCGCCCGTTCACCCGCACAGCGGCGGGCGCTATCCGCTCGATCATGGGCTCCTCCACGTCGAACTCGTCGACGATCTCGCCCACCAGCTCCTCGATGAGGTCTTCCAGAGCGACCACCCCGGCAGTGCCGCCGTACTCGTCCACCACGATGGCGATGTGGAACTTCTCGGCCTGCATCTCCCTCAGCAAAAGGGAGATGCGCTTGGTCTCAGGCACGAAATGCGCTGTGCGGGCCACTGCTGATGCGGGCGACTCCTTGCCCTGCTCCCGCTCGGCCCGCATGAGGTCTTTGGCGTGGACCACGCCCACCACGTCGTCGATGCCCTCGCCGTACACCGGCACCCGGCTGTAGCCGTGCTCGATGATGATGCCGATGGCCTCGCCCACGCTGAGCTGATCGCTGATTGCCACCGTGTCGGTGCGGGGCACCATCACCTCCCGGGCCACGGTGTCGCCGAACTCGATGATCTGGCCGATCAGCTCCCGCTCCTCGGGCTCGATGGCGTCAGACGCCTCGGCCGCCTCGGCCACCGCCAGCAGCTCCTCCTCCGACACCTGCGGCCCCGGCTGGCTCCGGCTGGGCCGCACCACCCGCCACAGCAGCCCGAAGCGTCTTGCCTTGCTCACGCGGTGTCCGCCGAGGTTCCGACCGGCTCATCCAGCGCCCATGCCGTCGCGATTACGGAGTCGCCGACGTCGAGTGCCGAAGTTCCAACCGGCTCGTCCAGCGCCCATGCCGCAGCCAGCAGCTGCTGCTCCCTGCTTTCCATCTGCTCAGCGTCGTGGTCGACGAGGTGGTCGTAGCCCAACAGATGCAGCGCTCCGTGTACCACCAGCAGGGCCAACTCGTCGTCGACCCGTCTGGCGCGCAGGGCAGCGTTGGCAGCCGCCACCGAGGGGCAGATCACCACATCGCCCACCAGCCGGGGCTCGTCCGGGGCCCTGAGGGCGCTGCCGTCGTCGGCGCCGAAGGCCAAGACGTCGGTGGGTCGGTCCACACCCCGGTGGGCGGCATTGAGGGCGGCCATCTCTTCGGCGGCCACAAACGACAGACCCGCCTCCCAGGGCGCCTCAACCTTCTCCTCCGCCATAACCAAGCGCATCAGCTCACCCCAGCGGCAGCCGTCCAAAGCCACGTCGCGCTGGCGGTCGTCCACGGCAACAGCCCCGGACTCGATGCTTGAAAGGCCCGGTCCAGGCCCTGGGTCGGCGTCGGCGCTCATTGCCGGGCCCGCTCGTAGGCGTTCACTATGTCGGCCACGATTCGGTGGCGGACCACATCGCGCGAACTCAGATGAACGAACGACAGGCCGTCGATGCCGCCCAAGATCTTTTCCAGGGAGTCGAGCCCGCTTCGACCCCTGTCCACATCCACCTGGGTGACGTCGCCGGTGACCACCGCCTTGGAGCCGAACCCGATACGGGTCAAGAACATCTTCATCTGCTCCGGGGTGGTGTTCTGGGCTTCATCCAAGATGATGAAACTGTCGTTGAGAGTGCGACCCCGCATGTAGGCCAAAGGGGCGATCTCGATTACCCCCCGTTCTACAAGCGACTGCACCTCCTCCGCATCGAGCATGTCGTACAGAGCGTCGTAGAGCGGGCGCAGATAGGGGTCGACCTTGGCGATCATGTCGCCCGGCAAAAACCCCAGGCGCTCCCCTGCCTCCACCGCCGGGCGAGTCAGCATGATGCGCTCCGCAGTGTGGGCCTTCAGCTCCCTCACCGCCATGGCCACTGCCAGCCAGCTCTTGCCGGTTCCGGCCGGGCCTATGCCGAAGGTGATGATGTTGGACCTCATGGCCTCCACGTAGCGGCGCTGGCCGGCCGACTGGGGACGAATGACGCGGCCGCGGCCTGAGCGCAGCACATCTGTGTCCATCACGCGGGAAGGGCTTTCGTCGGCCTCCACCATCTGAATGGCCCGGCCCAAAGCGCGGGAGTCGAGTTGGTGTCCGGCTTGCACCAGCAGGACTATCTCGTCGAACAGACCGGCCACCCGGTCGGCGCCGGGGCCTGAAACAGTGATGCGGTTGCCGCGCACGAAGATGTCGGCGTCGGGAAACGACTGCCGTATCTGACGGAGGTGCTTATCTCGCTCGCCAAGCAGAGTCGCCATCAGCCCGTTTCGCGGGATATCGATGATGACCGGCGCGGCGGTGGTCACATTCAGGAGTCTGGGGCTATAACGCTGTTGTCATCTGCTGGCTCGGCGTCACGCGCCGGAACCGGATCTGGATAAAGGTGGCTGAGTGTTCCGGGCTCGATTCTGCTGGCCTCAATGAACGAATCCACATCAGCCTGCTTCACCCGTATCACCCGGCCCATCCGATACGCAGGCAGGCCACACTCGTTTATGAACCTGTACAGTGTTCTCGTGGTGATGCCCAGCCGCTTGGCGGCAGTGTCGGTATTCAGCCATACAATCTCAGGGGTGCTCATCTGACGCCATCTTACCCCATCATCGGGGGGCAAACCCCAAGACTCAGACAAGAGATTCCAGCCAACTTGCGAATTCGCCGCGTTTTGCCTGTTCGGGAGCTTATGCTGCCTCCCCTTCAGCGGGCGGATTCTTGACGCGGCGCAGCATCTGTGCCGCGCTTGCCACCAAAAGGAGGGCAAACAGAGTGGCCGACAGGCGGGGGCTGAGCTCGGCGGCGCCCAGCGCACCGACGAAGGCGGAGGCCACGCCGGATATGCCGATAGCCAGCGCCGTCCTGAGGTCGACGTTGCCCGACCGCCGGTTGCGCACGGTGCCGATGATGGAAGTGGGCAGTATCACCAGAAGCGAGGTGCCTTTGGCAGTTGGGTCGGCGAAGCCGAACAAAAGGATCATGGCCGGGATCATGATCACTCCCCCGCCCACGCCCATCATCCCCGACAACAGCCCGGTGAGAACTCCGCAGGCGATGTAGGCGAAGGCCAGTGCCGCCGAGATGTCGCCGTGGCCGCCCGTGTCGGGCACAGCTAACAAGAACCGGGCCGCGGTCGCCAGCAAGAGCAACGCGAAGCCCACCCGAAGCGGCCCGATGGGCACGCGGTTGAGCAGCGAGGTGCCGACGGTGACCCCCGCCGACGATCCGGTGAAGATCAGCAGCCCGCCCAACCATGCGACCGACCCGTCCAGCAGGAATCCTCCCAAAGCGGATGCAGAGATGAGCACCATGGCGCCCAGCGATGTGCCGTGGGCCCGGCGCTGCTCCATTCCCAGAAAGAGCACCAGGCAGGGGACCATGAGGATTCCGCCCCCAACCCCGAACAGCCCGGACATAAAGCCCGTGGCCACCCCAACATAGACGGGCGCCCACCTGGCACTGGTCATGGCATGGCGGCGGTTGCGGTACGGGGGGACGCGGCGGCGGTCAACCGTCCTCCGCTTGCTCTCGCACCACGGCTTGAAGGCCCCTGCAAACGGACGCGACCGTGCCCGACCCGCTACCGCCAGGGAGCAGATCGGGCACGGTGCAGTTATCGTCAGGCCGTCAGGCCTATGGGCTTATCGGTCGGGGTGATTGCCGTAGCAGATGAATGGGGCGACCACGACGTACTCGCCATCCACCACCTGCACCAAACCGGTGCAGTCGGGGGTGGCGACATGGTCGGCCGGGAACTTGATCACGCCGACGCCGCCGGACTGCTGGGTCGACTCGAACCCGTCGATGTTGATCGCCTGGTAGAAGCTGGCGGTGTTCAGATCCTCGCCGGCAGCGGCGATCATCTGGACCATCAAATCAGCAGACCAGTAGCCGATCAAAGCACCGAAGCCGGGCTGGTAACCCGCGGCTTCGAAGTCGGCCAGAAGCTTTTGGATAGCCGGTTCGGATGGGTCGAGCGGCGGAACCTGGGTTACGCCGAAGCCACCCTCAAAGGCTTGGGCAATATCGGGCATGAAGTCCAACAGGCCGGGCACATAAGACACGTAATCGGTGACCCTGCCTTCATAGCTGGAGGCGGCGATGGCCGCCTTCAAGGCGACGCCGCCCGGAAAATCGGTGGACAGGATCACCAAATCGGGATCGTGCTCCAACACGGTGTTGACAAACCGGGTGGGATCGGTGATCCCTCCCACAGACGCGGTGGGCACATAATCGCTGAAGACCATCTGGTCGCCCCAAAGGTTTATGTTCTGGACCTCACCGGCGCGACCGGCATCGTTGTCGGCATTGAACACGCCAACTCGAATCTCGTCGAACGCGTCGCCCTCGATGCCCAGGGTCTCAAAGTAGGTCTTCCAGACATCTCGCGGCGATGTGGCCGGCACTGCGCCTTCGACGCTCATGGCGAAACCGCTTGCACAGCCGGTGAATCCCAGGCCCCAGTCGTTGGGGGCGCAGTAGCCGGGCACGAAGCCCCAGCCGGTGAACGGCACCTGGTTCTCCGCCAGATAGTTCGAGGTCTGAGGAGTCAGCACCTGCGAGGTGGACAAGATCGCGAAAACCTCGTCGTTCTCCACCAGGCTCCGAGCGCCTTCGAAGTTGGTCTGGGGATCGCTGCCGTCGTCAACAACCTGGACCAGCTCTATTGAACGACCCCCGGGCAGCTCGCCGTCGCGGGTGGCAGCCATGAAACGGGCCTCAGCGCCCTGGTCCATTCCGAAGAACTGCGCTGCCTCATACAGCATGCCGATGCGCACGGTGTCGTCGGTGATGCCGCGGGTGGAGGGCTCAAAATCTATCTCGTAGGTGTAGGCCCCCCATGTGCGGGAAGTCGCCGGCGCCATGTCGTCCATGTCGCCGTCGTCCATGGAGTCATCGTCCATAGAGTCATCGTCCATGTCGTCCATGTCGCCGTCGTCCATGGAGTCATCGTCCATAGCCAGGTACGCGGCGTCGAGCTGGTCTTGGTTCACCTCCGAGCGCGCTCCGTGCCAAGTGACGCTGCCCAGGCTGATGAAAGCCACCGAGTCGGCAATCTCCAGCACATCGCGAGCCTTCTCCTCAACCAGCAGAAGCGCCACCCCCCGCTCCTTGAACTCGACGAACAGCTCCATTATCTGATTCACGATAAGCGGCGCCAGCCCCAGCGAAGGCTCGTCGGCGATGAGGACCTCAGGGGGTTTGGCCAGAAGCGGGGCCAAGGTGAGGATCTGCTGCTCGCCTCCGGAAAGGTTGCCGGCAAGCTGGTTCTGGCGCTGCGCCAGGATGGGGAACCGCTCGCAGCACAGCTCGCGGTCTTCTGGGTTCGGCAACCAGAGCTGCATGTTCTCCCGAACTGTGAGGCCGCTGAAGACGCCCCGGGCCTCAGGCGCCAGCACTATGCCCCGACGGGATCGCTGATGGCTGCGCAGCACGGTGACGTCATTCCCATGGAACCGGACGGTGCCCTGGGTGGCGGCAAGCAACCCGGAGGCCACCGCACAGGTGGTGGATTTGCCGGCGCCGTTGGGCCCCAGCAGCGCGGTGATCTCGCCTTTGGGCACTGACAGGCTGATCCCGTGGAGTGCTTCCACCAGCCCGTAGCGGGCCCGTACATCGACCAGCTCCAATGCCGGAGCGTTCTCGCTGGAGTAGTGGATGCCGGCATGCCCGTGGCCCGTCTCCCCGGCGGTATCGGGTGCCTCGCGCTGCGGCGCAGCAGCCGAGACCGCCGCAGGGGCCGACCCGGCACTGGCATCCTCTCCCCGCCATGCGGCCAGGCGCCTGCGCCAGGCGTCGCGCCTTGCCCGGTTCTGGGCCGCGGTAACCGCGAGGATGCCGTCGGGCTCTCGGGCAAGCTGCATGGCGCCCAAACCGAACAGGATGGCCGGGATGTTGCGGGATTGGTCGTACTGGTCGAGCCCGTCCCAGTCCAAGGGATACCAGGAGTACACCCGGGCCAGGCTGATGAAGGCCAACAGGGCCAGCACTCCGAGAATCGGCGGCGATAAGGGGAGGCCGGCTTGGCGGTCTCGGATGGCCGTGGCCAGCGCAGCCGCCCCGAGCACGGATGCGGCCAGCACCACATGCCATGACTGCAGCCACTCGAAATGCCAGCCGCTGCCCATCATGTGGCTGCTGGCTGCCACCATCAGGCCGGCCAATACCGCTCCGGCGGGTCGTCGAACCCCCACCAGGACAACCACCGCCAGCCAGAACAGCCCGGCCTGGGTGGGGGCGGTGACGGGGTTCACGTTCTTGATGAAGACGCCGAAGAACACCCCGCCGAATCCGGCCAACAGCGCAGAGAGGGCGAACACGACCAGCTTGGTGCGCACCACCGAATGGCCCGAGGTGGCTGCGGCCGGCTCGGAGTTCCGCACCGCGAGGATGGCCCGCCCGGTAACCGAGCGGTGGAGGTTGCGCAGCAGCCAGCTTGCGGCGAACACCAGCAACACCAGCAAGATCGCCAGCGACTTCTCGTCTTCGAGGTCGAACGGCCCGATGCGGGGGCGGGAGATGTTCCACCCCACAAAGCCGATGCCGTTTTTGAACCATTCCCACTGGAACAGCACCTGCTCGCCCATGAATGCCATCGCCAGGGTGGCGAGGGCCAAGGGCAGCCCGCCCAGCCGCAGCGCGGGCAGCGCCACGATCGCTCCGAACACACCGGCGACGAGCGTGCCCACAATGAGCGCGGGGATGAAGGGAAGCCCGGTCTTGTCCAAGACCAGCCCGACCGTCATGGCGGCCATGGTCACGAAGGCGGCCTGCGCCAAGCTGACCATGCCGCCCAGGCCCGTCAGCAGCACCCAGGACATGAACACCAAGGCGTACGCCAGCCCGGTTATCCACAGCCCCAGCCAGAACTGGTCGGCGAACAGGAATATTTGGAGCACTAGGAACACCGCAGCCAGCACCCAGGGCAACTGAACCCGCCATGGGGGCAGGTCGTTGGTGTAGTCGGTGGCCGGGGCAGCCTCTGCAACCGTCCCCCCACGTCGAACTCGATCCCGGGCCATGAACAGCAGCCCGACCAGCAGGACGAGGAACGGCACAGAGCTCTCAAAGCCAACGATGTCTTTGGCAAAGGTGGCGTAGCGGCCCACCCAGCTGCTGATCACCCCCAAGGCCACGCCGCCGGCGAAGGCCAGCGGTATAGACCGCAGCCCGCCCACCACGGCGGCGGCAGTGGCTGTGAACATGAACAGGTTGTACTGATTGGGTTGCAGGGAGTTGAACACCGGGGCGCCCACAACTCCGGCCAAGCCGGCCAGCATGGTGCCGATGATCCAGGCCACCGACGAGGTGGCCGACTCGCTGACCCCCCGCAAACCGGCCAGGTCGGGGCGATCCACCACCGACCTCATCTGAAGCCCGAGGCGGGTGTGGCGCATAAGCGCCCACAGGACGGCGGCAACGACCACGGCCACCACCAGCACCGTCCACTGGTTGCTGCTGATCCGCAGTTCGAAGGCGCCGAAGGGATTGTAGGCCCACGTCTCGCTGGGCACCTTCCACACCCCGGGAGTGAGATACACATAGTCGGCGGGCTGCAAACCCCAGTCCCACGTTTTGGTGCCCAACTCCACAATCAGGTCGGTCAGCGCTGGCAGGGCCACCAGAATCCCGATGGTGGCCATGACCTTGGCCGCGTCGTTGACCCGGGCCAGTGGCCGGAAAACGGCCAGGTTCAAAAGCTGGCCCAGCAGCGGGCAGAACACCCCCACCACGAGGAACACCGCCAACAGCCTCATGCCCAGGCTCTCGATGCCCAAGACGTTGATCAGCTGGAAGTAGAGCATCGCCGAGGAGTAGGCGATGCCCCCGTAGGCCAAGTTGAAGATGCCGGTGGAGGTGTAGCTAAGCGTGAGCCCAGCGGCGATCAGGGAGTAGATGGAACCGGCGATGGCTCCGCTGACCAGCAATTGGATGAATTCACCCACCCGACTTCCTCTCCCTGAGGTGTATGACCGGCACCACCATAGTGGCCTTCCTGGGCAAGTTCTTGAATTGTGCGCGTTTGCGAGAACGCGGGGTGGGCGCGGAGGGACTCGAACCCCCGGCCTCTTCCTTGTAAGGGAAGCGCTCTTGCCATCTGAGCTACGCGCCCGCGGGGTTCGACCAGATTAGACCTCAGCGGACTCACCGGGGGCGTCGATATCGGCGGTGCCGGCGCCAAAGCCGCGCCGCTGGGACAGAGCCTCGGCCAAGAGCGCTGCGGTGGCTGCGGCCACCGGGTTGCGCCGCTCGTTCAGGTCGACGGGCGCCAGGGGCCGATCCCACGGCTCTCCCAAAACCGCTCCGGCCTCGGAGCAAACCAACGCTCCCCCCAGGTAGTCCCATGTGGCATGGCCCTCGGGAGTGCAGTCGATATAGGCATCGAGGACGCCCTCGGCCACCGCGCACAGATCGAGGGCGATCGAGCCCATCACCCGGTACTGCCTCCAACCCAGATGCCGGGGAGGCAGGTCGGTGAGCCCGACCAGTGCCAAAGCCAGCGAATGCCGACCCGATGGGCCCGGGCCGCTGCGGCAGCCGTCGCCGCGAGCCGGCCGGAGCGGCCGGCCGTCGACGGTGGCGCCTTGGCCCCTTACCGCTCGATAGGTTGTGCCGCTCACCAGGTTCTGCACCAGGGCCGCCGCCATGCCGTCCGCGTCGACCGCGCACATGCTGGTGGAATACCAGGGCAGACCTCGGGCGGCGTTGGTCGAGCCGTCCACCGGGTCGAGCACCACCAAGAGGTCTCGTTCGGCCTCGTGCAGGCCCGATTCCTCGCTGAACACGCCGAAGCCGGCATCCAAGAGAACCTCCCGGGCCGCTTCGTCGGCAGCTACGTCGAAGCGGTACTGGCCGTCTCGTGCTCCTGTAAGCTGTCCCCCGTCGATTCGGGCCACCGCGTCTGCAACCCGGGCTGCGGCTTGGTCGAACGCATTCAGAATCCTGTCGCTGTCGGTGATCCGGCGGCTGCACATCAAGGCGAAAACTACCGCCAAAAGATAGCGGTGAGCAGTCATTGCGTGGCAGTCTGTTGCTCTTGGCAGCCCTCGACCTCGCCACCTTCATCGCCGACCTCAAGGACCACGCCGCCGATGTGGGCTTCCACATCCACGACGATCGGCACTTCGTGGAGACCTACTCCATGCGCCAAGCCTGGGAGGTGGACCTGCACCCGGCGTCTGCCTGCGGCGGCCCTTTGGATGTGCATATCGCCTTGGAAGTGGACCCCCGGGTGATGCTGGCCTTCGAGGACCACCTGCTGGAACTGCCCGAGGGGGCGGACCCCGACAACGACTTCAAGCTGCCCATGGTGGTGTCGTGGAGCCTTCCCCCGCTGCCCGACGGCCCCGATCTGCTGCTGCTCGCCACCGAATTGGCCGGCATCGGCGGCTTGGAGCTGCCCCTCGACGTGTCGGCAATCGACGCATACGCTGCGGTAACCGACGCACCGGAGCGCCGTATCACCATCTCGGCCAGAATAGAGGTGTCGGTAAGCGGCTTGTTCACCGGCCAGGAGTGCCTCGGCAACGTCCTCCCCAAAGCCGCTGAGATCAGCGAGTTCTTGTTGGACCGCGCGCCCGCCTGGCTGGGAGACATCTGAGAGCTGCCCGGCGACAAGCGGTCGCAACGTCAACCTGCTGCCTCAACCTGCTACCTGTAGTAGCCGCAGCGATTGGGTAGCATTGTCAGCGTATGATCCGCCAGCTCAAAATCATCGTCGCTCCGGAAATCGCCGGCGGCAATCGGGGCTGGCGGCACTTCCCGGGCCAAGTCTTCATCGTGACGGTGGCCGCGCTCATCTACTTCGGCGTGCGGATGCTCACCAGGGGCGCGGAGGTTGCGGCTTTCAAGAACGCCTATGACCTGCTCACCTTGGAGTCTGCTCTCGGCCTGGACTTGGAGGCGTGGTCGCAGTCGGCGGTGCTCGACTACCAGTGGGCGGTCACCTTCTTCAACTGGGTTTACATCTGGCTGCACTGGCCGGTCATCATCGGCGCCCTGCTGGTGCTCTACCACTGCAACCGGCGCCGCTACACGCTTATGCGCAACGCCATGATCATCTCGGGCACCCTGGGGCTGATCTTCTTCGCTTTCTTCCCGGTGGCCCCACCGCGGTTCTTCGATGGATTCACCGACACGGTCACCGAACTGTCCACCTCTTATAGGTATCTCCAGCCCCCATCGGTGGTGAACAAGTACGCCGCACTGCCCAGCTTCCACGTGGGGTGGAATGTGCTGGCCTGCGTGGTGCTGTTCCGCACCGTCCGGTGGCTCCCGGTACGTATCTTCGCGGTGGCATCTCCGCTGCTCATGTCGATAGCGGTTGTGCTGACCGGCAACCACTGGGTGGTCGACGGTTTTGCTGGCACCGCGCTGGCGATAATCGGCCTGTACGTCGCCCACCGGCTGGGCTGGCTCACCCGCCGCTGGGAGGAATCCGCCGGGAAAGACTCCGCCGGGAAAGACTCCGCCGGCGGGCATGGCGCTGATGCTGATGAGGGATTGGGGACGGGCGCCGCTGAAGCCCCTGCCGGAGCATCCGGGCTGGTCCAAGCGACCAACTCGGCCAAGTGGGCCCGGCGGGGATCGAACCCGCGACCGAGCGATTATGAGTCGCCTGCTCTGACCACTGAGCTACGGGCCCGCCGCCATCTTAGTGGTGTGTCGCAGAAATAGCGCCGTGGCTCCGGGGGTGAGACTCGAACTCACAACCTAGCGGTTAACAGCCGCTTGCTCTGCCGGTTGAGCTACCCCGGATCAGCCCGCCATTTTACTCAGCTCGCACGCCTGCTCACCTATCCAATAAAGCCGTCATGCAAACAGCCTGCCCCCGCCCAGCCCCGCGGCGCACCGCCTGCCTTCTGGACATCTCGTGAACAGCTCGTGGGCCCGGGGCCGGAGAACTCTGGCAGACTGAGGCGATGGCAGACCTTGCCGAGGCGCTTCGCAGCTACTGGACCGACCGGGGACCCGCTTGGGTTGAGCACCGGGACAGGCTGGACGCCATGCTGGCCCCCGTGGGAGAGGCGGCAATCGCCCGACTGCACCCCGACCCCGGCGAGCATGTGCTTGACGTCGGGTGCGGCACCGGCACCACCAGCCTGGAACTCGCCCGCCTGGTGGGCCCAAGCGGCCGCGTTGCCGGGGTGGACGTGTCGGCCCCCATGCTGGACGAGGCTCTTCGCCGGGCCGCCGAGGCCGGACTGGACAACATCTCGTTCGCTGTCGGCGACGCGGGGGTCCACCAGTTCGAGCCCCGGCATTTCGACGCCGCCTTCTCCCGCATGGGGATCATGTTCTTCGCCGAGCCGGTGGCCGGGTTCACCAACATCCGCCGGGCGCTGCGGCCCGGCGGGCGGCTGACCTTCGTCTGCTGGCGCACCCCGGAGGAGAACTCCTGGGTAACCGAGCCCGGCCAGGCATTGGCCGAAGTGCTGGGTCCGCCCGAACCGGTGGACCCCGATGCGCCCGGGCCGTTCTCGCTGGCCTCAGCCGATCGCATCAGCTTGATCCTCACCAGCGCCGGCCTGGTGGATATCGACATCACGCCCCACGACCTGCCGGTGAGCATCGGCGGCGGCGCCACTGAAGACCTGGTCCGCTACTACATCGACCTGCTGCCCGGCGCGGTCATCCCCGAGAACGCTGACATCCATGTGATCGACAGGATCAAAGCCGCCCTCGGCGCCATGGTGGAGCACCACCGCACCCCCGACGGCATCACCATGGGCGCCGCCTTCTGGCTGATCAGCGCCCGGGCTTAGAAGTGCGCCAGCGGACGACAAAGCGGAGGGTCTCATGGGCGTCAACTGGCGTATTGTCAGAGGCCTGATGTTCCGCTCAGGAAGATTCTCCGTTCGCAGCCAAGCTCTCGGCAAGCGCTTGGATTTCAGTGAGGGCCGATTGCAGGTCTTCGGCGATTTCGGCGGCTAGGACGGCAGGGGCAGGCAGGTTGTCGATGTCTTCGAGGCTTTCGTCGCGGAGCCAAAATCTGAATCCGGTTGCGGGCCTTGCGGAACACCACGCCGAGCATGTCATCGCACGAGCCCAGCTCGGCAAGGGTCGTATCGCAGAAGTCCCACAGCTTCTTCACCATGGCCTTGGGGTCGGAGGTCATAGGCGCTTCACCATGTCACAACTAGGAGTCAGGTGCCTGCTCATGCATGAGCTGAAGTGCGTCCGCAATGTCTTCGACCCTCAAGTCGCTCGTGGCGACAGCCATCACAAGGTCGTACACGTCGTCGTTGGCAGCGCTGCTCACGCTGGCTTCGTTGAGTTCCAGAAAGACGGCAGTGGCAAGCCACCCGAGCCGCTTGTTGCCGTCAATCAGCGGGTGGTTGCTGACAATCGAATGCAGCAGCCCACCAGCCTTGCTCCAGATGTCGGGATACGCGTCCTCGCCAAAGGCCGATGCCTGCGGCCGAGCGGCAGCTGCGCCCAGCAAGCCGAGATCGCGAACGGGCGGCGGGTCCCCGAGCAAGCGGCGAGCTAGCTCTAGAAGATCCTCGGCGTCCAGGTATTCAACGGTGGAACTCACTCGCCCAGACGTTGCAACGCGTCGGCATGGCGCTGCGTGATGAGTTCGGCAGCAGCCGCGACGCGGTCGCGATGATCGGCCTTGGCGATGTACTCGCGTACGGCCCGTCGTGCTGCCTCCTGCATCGACGTACCCTCGAGCGCCGCTCGCTCTCGTAGAGCGTCCTGCTCCTCCTCTGTCAACCTGAGCGTCATGGCCATCCCATAGATGGTATCAGCTAGATACCGCGCCGCCGACTACGACGAGCGGCTGTCCCGAAGCGGGTCGCAGGAGTCCCGCAGCCTCGGCAGCCATCACGGGCACCGTGTCGTCCGTGACCAGACCCCGTTTTTTGGTCCACCGGACCAACCTCAAGGGTCACGCCAATAGAAGGGGGCCTCATCTCAAGCAATTGATTGAGGTTGCGTCTGGTCGCAAAATCGCTATGATCAAAGGAGCCGAGAGCGGTAGCTCGAGGAAGTGGAGCCCGGTACCTCTCCGGACGGTGAGTGGCCGGGCTCCTGCGCGTCAGGGGAAGCAACAATCTACGTCCTTTACCTGCTCAATGAGCTCACCTGCCCGCTGGCGCCAGGTGCCTCCAGCCCCGTAGGCCCATGCCACGGCGTCTGCGATCCACAGGAGCGGTTCCTCGTTAGGCCCTAGATGGTCGTAGTTCAACCTGGCTGGTGCTAATCCAAGGCGCTTCGCCTCGGCAATTTGGGATTTCTCTCTGGCATCCTGGCTGATTTCCCGCCGTTCGATGACGAGCCGCTCTCCATTTACAGCATCCAAATCCCTCAACAACGCGGCGATGCTGCGCCTTCGCGCCAGTGGTTCCTTTTCTCCTGACATGTAGACCCAGACTCGAACTGGGAGTTTGGCCATTTTTGCCAAGATCGACTTACGACGTCTACCACTCTCATTGGCGAAATGCAGCCGGCGCTGACCGGACAAGAGCATTCCTCGGAGGCTCACACGGGATCGGACAAGGTCTTCGGCTTCGACCACCACGGCACAGACTAGATAGGACCGACCCCGCCTCGACTCGTCGACGAACGCTTGAACAGTCATTGGGCAGCACCTGTCGAGGAGCCTCTCCGCTCCCTTGGTTCGAATGGAGGCTTGAGGGTGTAAAGGTTCTCGTAGGTGAATCCTTCTGGTGCCAGCGGCGCGGTAATCCGGTGCTTTTGGATGTCGAGCAATT
The DNA here is from genome assembly GCA_028278785.1 of Candidatus Poriferisocius anaerobius. Taxonomy (GTDB): domain Bacteria; phylum Actinomycetota; class Acidimicrobiia; order Acidimicrobiales; family Bin134; genus Poriferisocius; species Poriferisocius anaerobius. The sequence continues at coordinate 15,649 of JAPYOG010000213.1, forward strand.
CATGGCGTCGAAGACCCGTTGAACCTCGGTACAAGGTGTCGGCTGAGATCCCGTAGTAGTCGGGACCTCGCTCAAGCGGAAGAGAAAAGCCCTTGTGGTTGCTCAGCCCGATGATCAGAAAGACCAGTTCTGGGAGGGTCAGAAGCTCAAACCACCGTTTCGGCGGCCTGGTGCCTTCTTCTTCTTGGTTCGGCGTAGGTCCCTCGGTCCATAGCGCGTGGGGGGTGTTGATGAAGCCACTTCCTGGTCGAGTGTAGGGATCACCGGAGCCGTCTTCGCACAGCAGGGTGAACTCAGCCAATCGATTGCGGCGTGTTCGCACGAGTAGCTTGCGATCAACCAGGCGTGTCCATGCCTTAGAAACGCGCCCCCTTGCCACCAGACCTGTCGGGTCGGGCAATCCGAGGGCGCGAGCCCAAACTGCTGAATGGTGTGATACGTCCCACGGCTCCTTGCTGGCCTTGGTGAGCGCTAGGAAATAGAGAAGCAAGGCTGTACGGTCTCGAGCAGATACAAAGCCGGCAAGAGGCCCCGGGATTGAATTGCTCTGTTGCTTTTGTTGAATGAAGGTCCGACGCAGGGGAAATGCATCACGCGAGGTGCTGTCAGCGAAGGCATCCACGGTTTCATGTGTCGTTGCTGGACTGCCGTCTTGCGATCTGGATTGCATAGTGCCAGCATACCGATTCGTCTCTCTGCGAACAACATACCATAGCGGTGACAACAAAGATCGAATTTCCGTTATAGCGGTACCACGATGGTGCCCAAGCGGTACTACTATTAGAGCCACTACAAGCTCATACAACTACCAGTACAAGGCCCAAGGACAAGTTCCTACTAGCCCCTGAACAGAATGATCTGTCAGCGACCGGTACGACCCCTCGTTCTGGCGGACAGTAAGGGGGTGGGAGAATCCCGTCGCCATACAAACCAGAGAGCGGACTGGAAGCTGGCTATCGCCACCGGTGCTCTTGTCACGGGTGCTATTGCAGGATCGCCCCATCAGCGACCGGTACGACCCCTCGTTCTGGCGGACAGTAAGGGGGTGGGAGAATCCCGTCGCTTTATAACCCAAAGTGCCGAACGGGGAGGCAGTTCCCAACCAGCTGCCAACCTCCAGCGTTGAGCCTGTTGCCTTGCCACACTTCACCACGTAGAGGAATGCCCCATTCGAAGCTGGAGCCCACTCGTCCAGACGTTCCAATGCGATTGCATGACACTGAGTTACTAGAGCATGCGGCCGATCTCTCCGAAACTGTCACCCTGTCGTGGAAAAATTGGTCCATGACCGATGTCGAACTGTTTCGTGCCCAGCTCAATGACGGTTTCCGTGAGCCTCTCGCGCACGACCGATTCGTCGGACGAGAACGAGAGTTGGACAGACTCGAGGAGATTCTCACTGAGCGGGGTTCCGCGACCGTTCTCTTGGCCGGGTTTCGTGGTGCTGGCAAGACAGCTCTGATGAACGAAGCGATTCGGCGGGCGAAGACGGCCTCGAAGCAGCTCGTGGTGCGCATCGCTCCACCGCATCTTGACCAAGGAACCGAAGCTCCGACGATCCGATCGCAAGTGCTTCGCTCGCTGGCGCGAGGGCTCTACTTGGAGGCTCTGGAGGCCGACGAGCTTTCAAAGGGTGCGCGCTCCCGTCTCAGTGCAACATATGAGAAGACCTACTTGACCGAGCTTGAGAAGCACAGCGTGGTTGAGAGCGTCGCTTCGTCGGCGATTGCTGAACGGCAGGGCACGGTTGTACGCACATCAATCGATGTATCGGCGTCTGTTCGGTTGTTGGTGGGTGGACTTGTAGCGGCCCTCGTCGGGACCCTGGCCGTTGGATCGGCAGTGCTCGCTGGCGATCTACTCGGGAACCGCTGGGGCATCGCTGCTGCTGCGTCTGTTGCAGTGCTCGCTGTGGTTGGCGGCTTGATGTTCGAGCGGACGAGAAAGGATGAGACAGACACCACCTCGAAACTCTTGGAGAAGGACGGGAGGACGGAGCTCGGGAAGTTCGACCTGTCAGACGAGACCCTTGAGTTCGAGCTTCGGCGTTCGCTGGCCGAAGTGGCTCGGGACGGTCACCGGGTCACTTTCGTGCTAGATGAGTTGGACAAGCTCCACCTGGACGGCCAAGAGTCCTCCGGTGTCGAAGACTCGCCAGTCTTTGCAATCCTGACTTCCCTGAAGAACTTTTTTATGCTCGGCAACGCCGTCTACATCTTCATCACCGACGATGAGTTCTTCGAGCGGGCATCGCTTGAACAGCGAAGCGGAAGCTATACGCTGTCACACACAATCTTCAGTGATCGGATTTACGTCGGCCCCTTGCACTATTCCGAACTTGAGGACCTGATAGATCGGTCGATCCTAGAGAGACCGGCTGTGGAAGGCTATGACCGGTTCCAGAACTTCGTGTGCTGGGAGTCGAAGAACCACGCATTCGATGCCATACAGGTTCTGGGCGCGTTCGTAGAGAACGACAACGGTGTAGCGGTGCTCGCCCCTACGCAAAGCGGCGAGGTAGGCGGCGTGTGGAAAGAAGGGAATCTTCCTGCCGACTGGCTTACCAAAGCGGCCCTCCAAAAGCATGTCGGCGTTGCGTACGACGAAGCACGACGCTCTGGGCAGGGCGAGGCGCTCTATAACCGGTCGCTGTGGGAGTCTCTTCATGCAGAGGCAGTGGCACTGTCGGAGGGCAAGAGGGTCGTCGTAGCTGAGGACGGTGTGCTTGACCTGCCCGGACGCTTCATCAAGTCGTTGCCATCTGATGATGCAAACGGGGTTAGCGACGCCGTCCAGCGGATGCTGCTCCGAATGGAGCGCCATGGCGTTGTTCAGGAAGAGACCGGGGAAGCCGCGAGCGAATACGAAGAGGACTGCGACGACCCTGATGTTGAGGTCTCCGAAGCTGGGCCAGCGCAGCTCTACCGGCTGGCGCCAAACGTGGATTACCCGCCGTCGACAATCGCGAGCGAGTCGGTACTCCTTCCCACTGAGCAGACGCTGATCGAATCGGTGGGCCGTTTGGAGGCCGCCGTGGAGCGATCCCGCGGCATTGCACCCCTGTCGGAAGGACAAACGCAGATGCTGAACCGGCTTCGGGCAGTAGCAAGAGGTGTCGAACAAACTGGTCCCCGGAGGACCCAGAAGCGGTTTGTCGTCTTGGAAGCGATTACCGAGGCTGGCGAACTTGCTGAAGCAGTCGTTAGGAGCGCAGTCACCGGGGCTGTGGAGGAATGGGCATCCTCATTTGGCGGAGTGGCCGGTGAGGGCATCTACTCGGCCTGCCCACGTTCCGGTCAGGCCTGGGTTCATGTCCTCAGTCAAGATTTTTCACCTTTCGTCACCCAACTCCAAGAACTAGACATTCAACCACTCTTCGTGGGTGGCGACGCCAACGAGAATGGGCTGGTGGTCCTACCGCTGGTCGAAGATGACCACGCCGTCGCGCTCCAGAAGGCCTACGGCCAATGCCTAGCAGCCGATCAGAAGACACGCGACGAGCGCAAGCTGCGCTTGCCTGTAGTTCATGTGGGAATCGAAACGGGAGGAGGAGCCCGGCTACCAACCGAGATGATTGAAGTAATTTCTGAAGTCCAGCCAACCGGATGGTGGGCGCAATTCGGATTTCTGCGATCTACGAGGAAGAGCAGGCAATCGACAAGGCTCGCAGGCTGGTCACACTTTGACCTCGAGGGGACTCTCGGCAACATCGACGAACTGCCAAATCTGCTCGGCGACATCTCGTTCGTCAGATCCCAGTAGTGACATTGCCGGAGACTAGCAAGCCGACGACGGTCCGCAGCAACGCGGGCGATGGGCTCGCTAACGGACCCCTCCCCCAGGTACCAACTCTTGAGCAGGCTCCTGCTCTACAGAGCATTTCGCAGAGTGTGAGGATGAGAGCTGAGGACGGGCAGAATTCAGGCTGTGACCCCTGAAGACTTCTTCACTGACGGCATCTTCTCAGATGAGCACTTGCTTGACGTGGAACTCTTGAGCCAGATACGTGCAGGCAACCACGCAGGTCGTACTGATGTGGAGATTGCTGTCGCGTTGCTGAGGCTGGCGCACGACGAACTCGAAGCCTACGGAACGGGCGGAACAGACCGGACTGACGAAAGCGGAATTCGCCTCATCCTAAGAACAAGCCGGGTCTTGTTACAGCGGCTTGGAGTCCCACTTGATCTCCCGTTCAGCGATTACCGTACTTTCCACAGCCACTGGATGGCCAACGATGCCTATGGCAGCTGGCAGGCCCGACGCGACATCCTGAACCAACTCTTCGAACCCGTACATCAGGAACTCGCCAGGCTCGAAGATCACGAACTGGAGGCAGTCTTGGCGAAGCCGGTCACGAGCCATCCAGGCACGGGATGGTCCCGCGTCGACACCGAGGATCAACGAAATGCGACGCCACTTTGGTGCGGCTCGGAGCGCCCAGGACTACCGCAATATCGGTAACGACTGCGTGGCGGTTCTTGAGAGGCTCAGCGAGGTCGTGTTCGACCCCGAGCTTCACCTCAAGGAGGGCGAACAAGTACCACCAGTCACAAACACGAAAGACCGGCTCGGCAGGTTCGTAGAACATGCTGCATCAGGTCCTCCAAACGCGGAGATCAGAAAGGTCGCCCGGGCCGCCATCGAGTTAGCCCAAGCGGTCAAACATCAAGGGGAGCCGACCAGGAGAAACGCCGGCATCGCCGCTGACTCCGTGATCCTGCTCGCGAATCTCCTTCGCCGACTTGCCGAGGAATAGCGCTCGCTCGGATCCCTACGGAACAGCCACGACGCGGCAGCGCTCCACTAGGCAGAGTGTGCTCCCCTTGCCCCTGAGATTCGATCCAACAGGGCTGAGGCTGGTTCGTCGTCGGGGTCTTGGGGCACGAGCCGGCCGGAGAAAGCGATCGAGAGGATGGATCGCCGCAAGGTTGCTATGTGGCGCTTCGCCTGGTTCAAATCAGCCCGCAGGCTGTCCTCCATCTCCATTACTTGTCGAAGCTGACCCACGACCTCTCTCTGTTCGCTCAAGGAGGGCGACGGCACTGGAAATGATTTGAGGGTGGTGAGGTTGAGAGATGCGAGGTTTGTGGTCTGCTTGCCGTGGGTCTGGAACCACTGTTGCCCCCATGTGTTTCCGTGCATTGAGACGAAGTATGGATCGAAAGCTTCGTCGGTAAGACGTGCCCGAAAGACATGGTTTTGATGGATGCAGTTCTCAATCTGCCCCTCCCACACCCAGCCGCGCCCTAGCTTGTCACGATCGCCACCTTCATTGAAGAGGATGTCGCCGGGCTTGAGTTCGAGTGACAGGGCTTTCTCTGGTTTGACCCGAATGGTTGTGATCTTGTTGAGATCAAGAAAGCCCCGTTGAACATTGGCGACTCGGAGGTAAGGGACTTCGACATAGACAGGGTTGCCTTGATTCTTCGAGTCCTTCGTGACACCACCCTTCACCTCGGCAATCTGACCGAGGGTCGTCCAAGGCCAGCTTGGTCGATTGAACATCTCCTGGAATGATGAGCACCGGAGTGCTTCCAGCTTCTGGTGGGCAGCTTCTAAAGCACTGCTGACGGCACCAAGGCGGGAGAAGTGTTCTTCGACGGCAGCGACAATCCGCTTCTGCTCTTGAACAGGCGCAACAAGAACCGGGGTCGCCTCTAGATCAGGTCGGCGGAGACTTGGGATGGTGGTGGATGAGTCCTTTTGCACGAGATCGCAACTACCAAGTTGCAGAGCAAGACAATCAGCGGACAATTCCTTTGGGGGTCGAAAGAAATAGGTGGTGTCAATCGGCCAAGAAGGCCCATCCGTCAACCAAATGCTCCCAGCATTCCCCTTTCGGCCAACAACGATCACAGGCTCCTCTACTACGGAGCGGCTATGTCGTCCCAACAGTCCGGCCGAACCGTACACGCCAACCGATCCACCAGCGTCGCGATCCTTCTTGGCCAATCCCTTGCCATACTCCACACTGCATAGATCGCCCAGAATTGTCCGAGCCCAACCGTGGGGCAGTTCGCCCTTCATGCAGCTAGGGCTTCGGTCAGGTCGTCCAGCAGAGACTTCAGATCACTCCCGAAGAGCTGCCGGGCTCTGCCTAGTCCGCCGCTGTGGCTGAAGGGTGGGGACTGGAGGTCGGCGAGGTTGATGCTGAGGCTGGAGGCAATGCGGTCTTTGATCAGACCGAGGTAGGCGAGTTGGTCTTCGGCAAAGTCGGTGCCTGCGGTTTGCTGTTGGTTCAACCAGACTTGAAAGCGCTCGTTGACCAGATCGGGGTAGGCCACCAACTCGTCGGCGTTGCCGAGGGCATAGCGAACCAGGCTCACTAGATCGGTGTGCACCCGATGGCCTGAGCCTCGGACTCTGGATTGGTCGAGGGTTTCGTAGGCCTGCCAGAGGATGTCGGGGGTCCAGCGGTGTGGGGGGCGGCCGATGGCGCTGACGAGTTCCTTGACATCGTCATATGTGAGACCGCCGCCGTAGGGCTGGCTGTAGAGGACTTCCAACGCGGTGATCTCGTCTTTATGGTCCTCGATGAACTGCGTCCACGATTCCACTTGGGTGCGGGCCCGGTCAGCGGCGTCGACGGACAACTCTCCGGAGATCACCCGGTCCTTGGAGGCGGTATCGATCACCTGTTCGTAGCTGCGGCGGATGTCCACCAACTTCGCCCGAAGCTCGGGGTTGCCGGCCAGGGGTCGGATCGCTTCGGCTATCAGCTGCCGGGTTGCTGCGGCCACCTGCTGGGGGTCGGGGTCGTCGGTGCCCGTCTCGGCCGCTGCTGCTTCGTGCTGTCGGTCGGGGTCGAGAGCATCGGTGATTTGGCGGACCAGATCGCTCAGTTCGACCCCGGCTACCGACTCCACCTCTGCCCGGTCTTCTGCGGTGATCCGACGGTCGAGACGGGCCAGGCGCGACGCTACCGATGACACCACGTCGGGATCTCTTACGCCGAGGCCGATCTGATTGAGCAGCTTGTCGAAGCTCACGTGGCGCTGGCGTTCCAGCGGGACGGTGTCGTGGAGGTCGGCCTCGGTCACGCCTACCGCGTCCACGATCACGAAGCGGTCCTTGGCCTGGGCGTCGGGGGTGACGGTGCGGAGTTGATCGCTGTCGATCACCCGGACGCCACGGCCCTTCATCTGCTCGAAGAAGTTGCGGCTGCGCACCATGCGCATGAACACAACGCACTCGATGGGCTTCACGTCGGTGCCAGTGGCGATCATGTCCACGGTCACCGCGATGCGGGTGGGATAGTCGGTGCGGAATTTCTGGAGCAGTTGCTCGGCACTCTCGCCCGACTCACCAGAGCGGTGGGTGATCTTCACCGCCCCCTGGTTGCCGAGGCCGAACTCCTCCCGCACGATCTGCACGATGTCGTCGGCGTGGCTGTCGTCTTTGGCGAAGATCAAGGTCTTGGGGATATTGACCAGGAGGCCGTCATCGTCGCGTTCCCGGTCTTCGAACATCTCGGGCAGGGAATCGCGAAACGTGCGCACGATGGTGCGGATCTGATCGGGGGCCACGACTTTTTTGTCGAGCTCCGCTGCGTTGTAGTCGATGTCGGCGTCGGCCTGCTCAAGGCGGATGCTGCGGGTCTCCCGGTCGCGGAACTCGGTCACGAAGCCGGCGGGAACGGTGCCGCCTGCTTCGGTGATCTCGGTGCGGATGCGGAAGATGTCGAAGTCCACGTTCACCCGGTCGGCCACTGCTCGGGTGTGGTCGTACTCCATCACCAGGTTCTGGTCGAAGAAGCCAAAAGTCTGGATGCCCGGAGTGGCGGTGAGGCCCACCAGGAAGGCGTCGAAGTACTCCAGCACCTGGCGCCACACGCCATAAATCGAGCGATGGCACTCGTCGATGATGATCAGGTCGTATGACTCAATGGGCACCCTCGGGTTGTAGGCCACCTCCACCGGCTGTTCGGGGGCGGTATCGAAGCCCGACCGCTCGTCGAGGACTTCGTCGAGCTCCTCTCCCCGCAGGATGGAGTAGAGGCGCTGGATAGTGCTGACGTGGACCTTGGCGGCAGCTTCGTTGGCCATGTCGAGCTGTGAGGAGGCGAGCCGACGGACGTTGTACAGCTCAGTGAACTTGTGGCGGCTGTCGGGTATATCGAAACCCTCGAACTCCCGGACGGCCTGGCGGCCCAGGTTGGCCCGGTCGACCAGGAACAGGATGCGATTAGCTCGGGCGTGGTGGAGCAGCCGATAGCAGACATTGGCAGCGGTGAAGGTCTTGCCCGCACCGGTGGCCATTTGGATCAGGGCACGTAGACGATTGTCCTTGAACGACGCCTCCAGGTTGCGGATGGCCTCGGCTTGCGCTGGCCACAGCCCAGGTGGGTCGTCGCCGAGGTCGGGCAACTCGCTGAATCCATTGCGGAGGGTGGCGACGCCGTTGAACTCGTTGTAGTCGGTGCGCCACTGAGCCAGCGTCTCGGGGCGGTGGAAGGCGTACACCCGTCGAGAGGTGGGCTTTGGGTCGAGCCCGCTGGTGAATCGGGTCTCGGTGCCGGTGGACTCGTAGCCAAACGGCAGCGAGTCATCCACCAAGAAGGCGGGCAATTGGCCGGGGTAGGCGGCCTGGTACTTGCGGGTCTGGGGCTCCACTCCCGTGAGGGTGGTGCCCTCCTTCTTGGCCTCGATCACCCCAACCGCTTGGGAATCGACGTAGAGCACATAGTCGGCCGGGCCAGCTTCGGTGGGCACTTCCCGCACCGCCACTCCCCTGGCGGCCGCCACCGCCGCGTGCTGGTAGTCCTGCACCTCCCACCCGCACTCCACCAGCTGCTCGTCAATCGCCATGCGAGCACGAGCCTCAGGTGTGAGGTAGTCAGACGTTGCATTCACTGCGTAAAGGAATAGCAGGCAGAAGCGCCGTAGGCTGATTGCAAGGGCAGTTGTGGCTTCGCAGAGTCATGAGGCCTGATGTGTATTCGAGCTAGTGGCGTGTCGCAGAAATAGCGCCGTGGATTGCGACGGCAGCGGCGTTCCTCGCAAGGCGCGCCGACGCAGCCATACTCCCAGCGTACGGCAAGGAGGGTGAACTCCACCGGTAGTCGCGACAGATCGGCCAGAATGGCCGGTCAGCAATGTCAACGACCGACCGATGGAGGCGTTCAGTATGGCACGGCGTTCAGGTGTGGGCGAGCGCGCCCGGATCGAGGTGCTGGCGGCCCGGGGTTGAGATTCACTCTGACACTCAAGGGCGGGTGAAACACCGGGTCGGTCGAGCTTGCTTGC